>NZ_JALBGW010000007.1:0-92265 GCF_023006485.1 Neorhizobium sp. BETTINA12A | reverse complement strand
GGCCGGGCCGCACGGGCTGGCGCCGGAGCAAGCATGGAGTAAGTACAGGTATCATGGCGGATATTTCCAAGAGAGATCCCCTCGTCCTCTTCATGCCGTCTGGCAAGCGCGGCCGGTTTCCGGTCGGCACGCCGGTGCTCGATGCCGCGCGTCAGCTTGGCGTCTATGTGGAAAGCGTCTGCGGCGGGCGGGCGACCTGCGGGCGATGCCAAATCTCGGTCCAGCAGGGACATTTCGCCAAGCACGGCATTACCTCGGCGAACGACCATCTGTCACCGCTCGGCCCGAAGGAAGAGCGCTACGACCGCGTGCGCGGGCTTCCCGAAGGTCGCCGCCTCTCCTGCTCGACCCAGATTCTCGGCGATCTCGTCATCGACGTTCCTCAGGATACGGTGATCAATGCTCAGGTAGTCCGCAAGGCCGCCGACGAGCGTGTCTTCGACCGCAATCCGGCGATCCGCATGTGTTATGTCGAGGTAGAAGAGCCCGACATGGAAAAGCCGCTCGGCGATCTCGACCGCCTGAAGGCAGCCCTTGCCGCTGAATGGCATTTTGACGATCTCGACGTCGATTTCCACCTGATTCCCAAGGTCCAGCAGATTCTGCGCAAGGGCGAGTGGAAGGTCACGGCGGCAATCCACAAAGATCGCGACGATGACCGTGCCCGGCTCGTCGCGCTCTATCCCGGCCTGAAGAACGAGGCCTACGGGATTGCCTGCGATATCGGCTCGACGACGATCGCCATGCATCTGTCGTCGCTGCTGTCGGGTCGCACCGTGGCGTCGGCGGGCACGTCGAATCCGCAGATCCGCTTCGGCGAGGATCTGATGAGCCGCGTTTCCTATGTGATGATGAACCCCGATGGCCGCGAGGCGATGACGTTAGCCGTGCGCGAGGCGCTGAACGGGTTGATCGACAAGGTCTGCGCTGACGGCGGCGTGTCTCGCACCGACATTCTCGACAGCGTCTTCGTCGGCAATCCGATCATGCACCATCTGTTCCTCGGGATCGATCCGACGGAGCTTGGCGGAGCCCCCTTCGCGCTTGCCGTTTCCGGAGCGGTAAAGGTCAGATCCTCCGAGATCGGCTTGCCGATGAACGATGGCACCCGCACTTATCTCCTGCCCTGCATCGCCGGCCATGTCGGCGCCGATGCCGCGGCGGCAACTCTGTCGGAAGGTCCGCACCGGCAGGAGGAGATGATGCTGCTGGTCGATATCGGCACCAATGCGGAAATCGTGCTCGGCAATTCGACCCGCGTCGTCGCAGCCTCCTCGCCGACCGGTCCGGCCTTCGAGGGTGCGGAAATCTCGTCGGGACAGCGGGCAGCACCCGGCGCCATCGAGCGTATCCGCATCGACGCCGAAACCCTTGAGCCGCGCTTCCGGGTGATCGGCGTCGAGCCCTGGTCGGACGAAACGGGTTTCGCCGATGCAGCCGCTGCGACCGGCATCACCGGCATCTGCGGTTCGGCGATCATCGAAGTGATTGCCGAAATGTATCTCGCCGGATTGATCTCGGAAGACGGCGTGGTGGACGGCGCGATGGCGGAGCGCAGCCCGCGCATCCTCCAGAACGGTCGGACCTTCTCCTACCTCGTGCATGACGGCGAACAGCGCATCACCGTAACCCAGAACGACGTGCGCGCCATCCAGCTCGCCAAGGCGGCGCTTTATGCCGGCGTCAAGCTGTTGATGGACAAGCAGGGCGTCGACCATGTCGACCGCATCGGGCTTGCCGGCGCCTTCGGCACGTTCATCGATCCGAAATACGCGATGGTGCTGGGTCTTATCCCGGATTGCGATCTGGGCCGCGTCAAATCGGTCGGCAATGCCGCAGGCACGGGCGCGCGCATGTGCCTGCTGAACCGCGGCTACCGCCGCGAGATCGAGGAAACGGTGCGCAGGATCGAGAAGATCGAGACGGCGTTAGAGCCGAAATTCCAGGAGCATTTCGTTTATGCCATGGCGCTGCCAAACAAGGTCGATGCCTTCCCGCATCTGGCAACTGTCGTGACCCTGCCGGAGCGAAAGGCGCTGGCAGAGGCTTCGGGAGAAGGCGGCCGCAGACGTCGCCGCAGCCGCGAGTAGGATCAGGCAGCAGCAGCGATCAGGGAGCCGAAAGCTTCGCGGATGCTTTCGGCCACTGCTTTGCCGGGGACGGAGAGCTGCGGAGCCGTCAACAGCCGGATATCGAAGTTGATCAGTTCCGGCAGGCCTTCCTTCGCCCCGAGTATCTGCATGTCGTCGGTAACATAAGAGCGCGGGAACGGCGCGATCGCCAGATCGGACAGCACCGCGGCGCGTTGCGCCATCGTATGGGCGCTCGCATAGGCGATGCGATAGCTCCGCTTGTGCTTCTCAAGCTGGGCAATTGCATCCTGACGCCAGACGCAGCCGTCTTCCCAGACGGAGATCGGCAGCGGATCGCGCAGATACGCCGTGCCGCATTTGGCGCCGGCCCAGACCAGTCTTTCCGTGTGAATCATCTCTCCGGCCGTCGAGAAAGGCCGGGTCGCACAGTTGATCAGCGCCAGGTCCAGCCGCTGCTCGTCCATGCGCTTCTTGAGCGCCAGGCTCATGTCGACCGTGACATCGACCATGATGCCCGGAAAGCTCTCGCCGAAATCCTTGAGCACCTTCGGCAGAAGGCGTTCGGCGATATCGTCCGGCGCACCGAGGCGCACCACGCCGGCAAGTTCCGGCATGACAAAACGTGACACGGCTTCGTTGGAGAGCGCCAGCATGCGCCGCGCATAGGAGAGCAGCATCTCGCCATGCTGCGTCAGCGACACCGAGCGGGCGTCGCGCAGGAAGAGCGTCGTCTTCAACTGCTCTTCCAGCTTCTTGATCTGCATCGAAACAGCCGACGGCGTGCGCAGAACCGCATCGGCCGCGGTCGAGAAATTGCCGGTTTCGGCAATCGCTACGAAGGTGCGCAATACGTCGTTATCGAGCAGCGGGAGCGGCGGGCGGAATGGAACAGTCATGTCAGCCTCTATCAATAATTCTGAACTTAAACACCATATCATTTCGTTTGATTGAATGTCAAACGAGAGGCATAGTCAAAAGCATCGGAAGCGAGCGTCGATCTGCAACAGAATTTCATGAGACGCATAACTTGCATCCGATTGATTGATGGATTGACGGCGTTCATTGTTCCCATAGAGCGCTGCTCCATGAAACACCCAAGGAGAACTGACATGACCATGATCACCTATCAGGAGAGCGATCGCTCCCGGCGTCAGTCGTCGTTCGTCTCGCTGATCCGCCCTGCCCTTACTGCGGTGTTTGGACTTCGCGACCAATGGCGTCGCCGCCAGACCGAAAGGATGCTGGAAGGTTTGCCGGCAGAAATCCGCAAGGACATCGGATGGCCGACGACCAATGCCGCACCGCATCGCCGATAACCTCCCGACCCATGGCCCGCACACGAACCGGTGAAGCGGGCCATGTAGTCTGAGACACGCTTTGAGCCTGCTGCCTTTGACAATTATGTCTGCGACCAGCTTATGTCGCAAAAATGTTATCAGCCTGTCGCCGAAAGCCCTTCTCCGCCGCCTTTCCCCGTGCCAATGTCGCTTTTGAAGAAAAGCGGGCCGCAATGTACGGCCACGAACAAGGGGAATGACGGCATGAATGTGATGACCAAAAACCCGGCAGCAAAGCGCTCTCTCGTCTTTTTTCTTGTTCCCCATTTCACCATGCTGCCTTTTGCCGCAGCGGTGGAGACGCTCCGAATCGCCAATCGCATGCTCGGATACTCGGCCTATACCTGGCGGCTCTGTTCCGCCGACGGCGAAAAGGTCTATTCCTCGAGCGGCATCGGGATTGAGGTAAATTCGTCGCTGGCCGACGAACGTCGCAGCCTCTCCGGCGAAAACCGCCCGAACATGGTTCTGGTCTGCTCGGGCGTCTACGTTGAGGAGTTTAACAACAAGTCGGTCAACGCCTGGCTGCGCGAAACCTATAACCGCGGCATTGCCGTTGGAAGCCTCTGCACCGGAGCACATGTGCTCGCCCAGGCCGGGCTGCTGAACGGCAAGCGTTGTGCCATACACTGGGAAAACCTTCCCGGATTTGCCGAGGCATTTCCGCAGGCAGAAGTTTATGCGGATCTCTACGAGGTCGATTCGAACCTCTATACCTGCGCCGGCGGCACCGCCTCGCTCGACATGATGCTGAACCTGATCAGCCAGGATTTCGGCGAGAACCTCGTCAACCGCGTCTGCGAACAGCAGTTGACGGACCGCGTCCGCAACCCGCACGACCGCCAGCGCCTGCCGCTGCGGGCACGCCTCGGCGTCCAGAACGCCAAGGTTCTGACGATCATCGAGGTGATGGAGAACAATCTCTCTGAACCGCTGTCGCTGGTGGAGATTGCTGACGACGCCGGCCTCTCCCGGCGCCAGATCGAACGCCTGTTCCGTCAGGAAATGGGCCGCTCGCCGGCGCGCTATTATCTGGAAATCCGGCTCGACCGGGCACGGCACCTGCTGGTGCAGTCGTCGATGCCGGTGGTCGAAGTGGCGGTTGCCTGCGGGTTCGTGTCCGCCTCGCATTTCTCGAAATGTTATCGCGAGGTCTATAACCGATCGCCGCAGCAGGAACGCGCCGAGCGCAAGCTCAACATGAACACCTCGCGCATCGGCGTGGTGGCCTGATCCTGGTGATTGCGGCTGTCAGCCCACCGCTTGCAGCACGACCGTATGATCCGAAAAGACCTGGTTGCGGCCGAAGCTCTTCGCCATGAACAGGAATTGTTCTGCAGCATTGAGGTAATTGTCGAAGGTCTCCGGACCGTAGACTTCTGCCAGTCCGATCGAGACGGTTATCGAGAAGTCGTTGTCGCCGGAAGCGATCCGCATGCCGGCGATCTCAAGCCTCAGCTTTTCGCAGAAATCCGTTGCCGCCGCGCCGTCGAAACCGACCAGCAGCAGGCCGAATTCCTCGTCGTCCAGCCGGGCAAGGAGGTGCCGGCCGCCGCTGCACGCGACGTCCAGTTTCGCCGCGATCGCCTTCAGGACTTGAGCGATCACTTCCTCGCAATGGGTATCGTTCAATCGCCGGAAATGATCGATGTCGACGATTGCGACGGCGCAGGACGTGCCCTCGGAAAGGCAGGTCCCCACCAGCGGTGAACCAAGCCGATAGAACTCCCTCAGATTGGCAAACCCCGTCAACGGATCGGCGGTGAGATTAGCCATCTCCATCTGGACCGGTGACGGCGCAGCCCAGCCGTAGGTCAGACGTTCCGACTTCCGGAAGTGCTGGCTTTGAAGATAGGGCATGCGAAAAACCCTCGCAGATCAGGCGACGTTCTTGACCGTCGAGTCCTGACGTTTTGCCTGCATCGACCAGATCTGGATCAGCGTATCCAGGTTCTGGTTGACGCGGCAGTAAAATTCCTCGTCGATGAAGGGCCGCAGCATGAAATCGTTGCCGCCAGCCTTCAGGAAACGGGCCGAAAGCAGCCGGTTTGAAGAAGACGACACGCCGATGATCCGCAGTTCGTGCGAACCGCGCACCGATCGGATGCGGCGGGTCAGCTCGAAACCGTCGATATCGGGCATGTTGTAGTCGGTGACGACGAGGCCGATATCTGGGTTCTTCTTCAGAATATCCAAGGCCTTGGCACCGTTCTCCGCAACGCTGACCCGGAAATTGTAGCGCTTCAGACGGCTCGACAGCAGAGCCCGCGCCGTCGGGCTGTCGTCGACGATCAGCACGTGGTGGCGATGATTGGTGAGGAACCGGCAGACCGATTCGGCCAGCATCTCAACCGCAAAGACATTGTCCTTGAGGATATAGTCGACGATGTCTTTGGTCAGCAGCTTATCGCGGGTCTCTTCGTGGAACGTCCCGGTAAAGACGATGGTCGGAATCGAGAGATCGACGAGATATTCCAGTGCCTCGCCGTTTTCCGCACCCGGCAGGTTGATATTGGAAATCGCCAGCGTGACCGGTTCGCTCGAACGGTCATAGGCAACCTGCAATTCCTCGAAATTGCGGCAGATCTCAACCTCGATGCCGAACAGCTCCTTGAGCCGGGTACCGATCATCGAGGTAAAGACGTTGGAATCTTCCGCAAGCAGGATGCGGGAGTTTGCCAGTGATTGGCCGGAATACTGCATCCCGGAAATGCCGAGGAATGTCATGGTGCCCCTGTCGATAAGTAATTATCCCCTCAGCTAACACCCGTATTACAAACGCTTTGCAGAACCGTTAATCGGAGCGGCTTCCTCGTCCAAAAACGGAACAGGCGGCCCGAAGACCGCCCGTCAATGTCAATGGTTTCTTACTTTTAGCCGGATTTCACGCGCGCAGTGCAACGTTGTCGGTGTCAAACGGGCTCTCGGCGACAACGCTGGCATTGTAGAGATTGCCGAGAATCTTGATCTTGAGCCGCGTGCCAGTCTCCGCATAACCGGGCTTCACCATCGCCAGCGCCAGAGACTTGCCGATCCGCCAGCCGTAGGCGCCGTTGGTGGCGCGGCCGATCAGTTCGCCGGCTTCATTGTAGATCGCCTCAGAACCGCGGGCATCGAGATCGTTGGCGCCCTCGACGACCAGCGTGCAGAAATTCCACTTCAGCCCCTTTTCCTTATACGAAAGCAGGCCTTGCTTGCCGAGGAATTCCTTGTCCGTCTTGATGAAACGGTCGAGACCGGACTCGTAGGCATTGTACTCGATCGACATTTCGCGCGGGATAAGCCGATACGACTTCTCGACCGACATGGAAAGCATGGCACGAATGCCGAAGGGCTTGATGCCGAACTCGGCGCCGGCTTCCATCAGCTTGTCGAAGATGTAGTTCTGCATCTCGATCGGGTGATGCAGTTCCCAGCCCAGTTCGCCGACGAAATTGACGCGCAGCGCATGGGCGGACGCCATGCCGACGGAAATCTCCTTGCCGGAAAGCCAGGGGAAATCCCGGTTGTCGAGGCTGGTGCGGGTGAGCTTCTTCAGAACCTGGCGAGATTTCGGGCCGGCCAGAACCAACACGCCGAGCCTTTGGGTGATCTGGGTGAGTTTGACCGACCCATCCGTCGGCGCCAGCTTGCGCAGATAATCCTGGTCATGCGCCTCATAGGCACCGGCCGACACGAGATAGAAACGATCCGGCGCCCACTCGTAGACGGTGAATTCGGCACGCACCCCACCCTGTTTGGTGAGAAGGTGGCAGAGCGCGATGCGCCCGCGCTTCTTCGGGATCGCATTAGCGAAGATCGAGTCGAGGAAAGCACGCGCACCCGGGCCGGACACTTCCATCTTGGCGAAGGCCGACATGTCGAGCACGCCGACATTCTCGTGGACATTTTTAACCTCGTTGCCCACGTGGTCGAAATAGTTCGAGCGGCGGAAAGACCATTTTTCGACGATCCGACCATCTTCCAGTGCCGGCGCATGATTGTGACCGGTCAGCACCTCGACGCCGACGCCGAGGTCTTCCGCAGGCACTTCATAACCTTCAGGCGCGAACCAGTTGGCGCGTTCCCAGCCATAGACGGAGCCGAACACCGCACCCATCTTCTTCAGCCGGTCATAGACCGGCGTGGTCTTCAAGGGACGCGCGGCGGAGCGCTCTTCATCAGGATAATGCATCGTGAAAACATTGGCATAGGCCTCTTCGTTCTTCTCGATGAGGTAGCCTTCCGTTGCGTAAGGGCCGAAGCGGCGCGGATCGACGCCCATCATGTCGACGGTGGGTTCGCCATCGACGATCCATTCCGCGAGCTGCCAGCCGGCGCCGCCGGCCGCGGTGATGCCGAAGGAATGGCCTTCGTTCAGCCAGAAGTTCTTGAGGCCAGGTGCGGGGCCGACGATCGGCGAGCCGTCCGGCGTATAGGCGATCGCCCCATTGTAGACCTTCTTGATGCCCACTTCGCCGAACGCCGGCACGCGCACGATGGCGGTCTCGATATAGGGCATCAGCCGGTCGAGTTCCTCGTTGAAGAGCTCGTATTCGCTCTCGTCCGACGGACCGTCGACGTAGCAGACGGGTGCTCCGACCTCGTAAGGCCCGAGCAGCAGGCCGCCATTCTCCTCGCGCATGTACCAGGAGGAGTCCGATTCGCGTAGGACACCCATTTCCGGCAGGCCCTTGGCCTTGCGCTCCTGGATCGCCGGATGCGGCTCGGTGACGATGTACTGGTGCTCGACCGGGATGACCGGAATGTTGATGCCGACCATCTCGCCGGTCTTGCGGGCGAAGTTGCCGGTGCAGGAAATGATGTGTTCGGCGGTGATCTCGCCCTTGTCGGTGGTCACCTTCCAGAGCCCGTCCGGCTGTTGTGCGATGGCGGTGACGGTCGTGTTTCGATAGATCGTGGCGCCGAGGTCGCGCGCACCCTTGGCAAGCGCCTGCGTGAGGTCCGCCGGCTGGATATAACCGTCGTCAGGATGCTGGATGGCGCCGAGAATCCCATCCATCTCGCAGAGCGGCCAGATCTCCTTCACCTGTTCGGGCGTCAGGACGTTGACCGTGACGCCGATCGTCTCGGCGATCCCTGCATAATACATATACTCTTCCCAGCGGTCCTTGGTGCGGGCGAGACGAATGTTCGAGACTTTCGAGAAACCGACATTCATGCCGGCTTCTTCCTGCAGTTCCTGATAGAAACGCACCGAATATTTATGCAGCTGGCCGACCGAATAGGAGAGGTTGAAGAGCGGCAGAAGACCCGCCGCATGCCAGGTCGAACCCGAGGTCAATTCCTTGCGTTCGATCAGAACCGCGTCGCTCCAGCCCTTTTTCGCCAGATGATAAAGCGTCGAAACACCGACCACGCCGCCGCCGATCACCACCGCCCGTGCATGTGTCTTCATGGAAAGAACCCCTCTTCGGCCTCGTGTGGCCTTTTCGCAAACTGCAGCGACTATGCAATTCCGGCAGGCGGGCCAAACGCCTGTTTACGACATGCCGGGAGCCAGCCCGCGACGATCATCAGAATGGCCGCGCCGGGCTCGGGCAGAGGGTCGGTTAGGCGCCCCCTCTTGCATCGTTCTCCTCCGGCAGGATCGGCCGGCCCCGATGAAAGATGATCTCCTGCTGCGGGAACGGGATCGCGATCCCCTCCTCCTTGAACCGCTTGAGGATGGCGATCCTCAGATTGTTGCGGATCCTCAAACCCTCGCCCATGTCGGCCAAATGGAACCTCAGTTCGAAATTGAGCGAGGACGGACCGAAATTCAGGAACTCCACGTGCGGTTCCGGATTGCGCAGCACTTCCGGAACCTGGTCGACCAGTTCCAAAAGAATATCCATCACCTTCTGCGGATCGGTATGGTGGCTCACCGCGACCGGCACTTCGGAACGCCCGATCTTGTTGCGATGCGTCCAGTTGCCGACCGGCGAATTGATGAGGTCGGAATTCGGCACGATGATCGACTGCTTGCGAAACGTCTCGATCTCCGTGGCGCGCACCGAAATGCGCTTGACGATACCTTCCGTCGCCCCGGTCACCACATGGTCGCCGACCTTGAACGGCCGCTCGACGAGCAGGATCAGGCCGGACACGAAGTTCGAGACGATATTCTGGAGACCGAAACCGATGCCGACCGACAAGGCGGATGCGACCAGCGCGAAGCTCGACAGGTCGATGCCCGCGGCAGAAACGCCGACGAGCACCGCAAGCCCGACGCCGAGATAACCGATACCGGTCTTGACCGAATTGCGGACGCCGAGATCCACCTGGCTGCGCGCCAGCACATTGCCGTCGATCCATTTCTGGATCCAGCGCGTGATGACGAAGCCGAGGCCGAAAAGCAGAATGCCGCCGAGAATACCGACGATAGAAATCGAGATGTTACCGATCCGGATCTGCGTGAAGAAACTGTAGATCCAGGCTTCGATATCGGCGATCTGGAAACCCCAGGTCAAAAGAATGAGGGGGATGCCGAGGATCAGCGCAAAAGCATAGATGCCGAGCCCCGCGGCAAGCCCCGCCTGGTCGAGCGACACCTCCCCGAAATGAAAGTGTTCGGCGAGCCGGCGACCGGCGGCCGTATCCGTGAACGATCCCTGTTTCGAGATCGCCCTGCCTGACAGCAGTCCGATATAGATCAGCACGATCACCGCACCGGTCAGCACGATCTGGGTGGAGGCGAACCGCGCAAGCCCGACATATCCCGTCAGCACCGACAGGATGAGGAGCAGGCCCATGACGCGAAGGAACAGAGGAAAGAAGCGCGGCCAGCGATGCCCCGGGCTATCGGGATCCTCGCCCTCGACAAGCCGCGGCTGGATGAAGGAAATGGCGATCAGGATCAGGCCGATGATGACAGAGGCGAGCAGGCTTTTGACGATGGTCAGAACCAACGGGGAATTCAGCGCCTCGCTGATCGCGCCGAGCAGATAGTCGAGCCCGTTGACGATCGCCATGGCAAGCACGGCAAGTGTCAGCAGATGGGCGCCACGGTTGGTGATGCGGACGAGCCGCCATTCCGGTTCGCCGGGCGCCAGCACGCCATAGGTTAGCTTCCAGACAAAATTGACGAACCACACGAATGCGAAAAATGTCACCACGATCGGCGTGATATCCGTGCGCAGGACGTTGAAGCCGTCGAGGAACAGGAAGGAGGCGACCAGGAAGGCCGCCAGCGACACGGTCTGGATCACCGTCGACCAGAAGGCCACCGACAAACGCCTGATATAAGAAGGGTGTTCATGGTCGTCGCGCCGGATGAAGCGCCCGAACAGCCGGTATCCTCCAGACAGGAAGAGCATGGCCGCGCCGAGCGACAGTGCCAGCGCTCCGAGCAGTTGCAGCTTCTTGAATTTCCAGACGAAACTGATCCAGCCGCTGAAGGTGGAGCCGAAATTCCTGACTTCCGCGACGAATGCGTTGCCGGCATCGGCGAACAGCTCGCCCGACAGCTCCGTGTGGCGGAAGAGCGTCTGGGTAAACAGCGTGCGGCGCAGATTGGTGATCGTGTTGGCGACCTGCGTCGCGCTGTTGGAAAGCTGGCCGGCGTCGTCGACGATAATGTTGAGCTCCGAGCGCTCGTTCAGCAGCCGGTTGCGCTCCTCGACGACCGCGGGCGCTTCCGGCGGCTGGCCGGCTGCGGGCGGCTCGCCGAGTCCCTTGAGGCGGGCCTGTATCTGTTCGACACGCGTACGCATGGCATCCGATGCGGATCGCATTTCGCCGACGATCGCTTCCGCTCTAACCCTGAGTTCCGCAAGACGTGCATCGTCGTCGGCATCGCTCTGGATCCGGTTGCGAAAGGAATCGAGCTGCTGGCGGATCGCGTCGATCTTGCCCTTCATATCGGTATTGATGGAATCGACGGTGACGTCGGGCGCCACCTGTTCCTGGCGCTGTCCTTGTGCCTGCTGCTGCGCCTGTGCGGCCGCCTGCGAGGGCAAGCCGAGCGGGGCAGCGATCATGAGTGCCGCCAGGAGCGCGCACGCTATCCGTTGAATGGTCGAAGGGCCGGTCGTGAGAAGTTGTGTCAAATGTCTGCTCTTTTGTCTTTCGATCGGATTCGCGCGCGAAAATAGAGTGACTTCTGGGCGAAGAAAAGGAATGCTCTGACGCCCGGCCACGAATTGGAACAATTCGTGGAACCTGGAACATTTCTTCGCGTTTCTCCGTCCCAACAATCATTGAGGGTAAGTCATGGAACAGGCAGGTATCGGCTGGATCGCAGCCATCATCATCGGCGGCATTGCCGGCTGGCTCGCTGAAAAGTTCATGAAAAGCGACATGGGCTTAATCATGAACATCATTCTCGGCATTGTCGGCGCCATCATCGCCAATGCCATTCTCAACTTTTTCCACCTTTCGCTGGGTAGCGGCTGGATCGCTTACCTCATCGCCGGCTTTATCGGCGCGTGCATCCTGATCGCCGTCGCACGCCTGTTCCGCCGCTAGTTACCTCAACGTCAGAAACCGGCGCCGGGCTTGGCCAGATATTCCAGCTCGGCGGCGGTCGATTCCCGGCCAAGCAGCGCATTGCGATGCGGGAAGCGGCCGAACTCGCGGATCACCAGGCGGTGACGCTCCGCATAATCCAGATAATCCGCATCCCCCAGCAAAGCGAAGAGCTCCACCGACCGATCCTGATCGGCAAGGACTTCCGAGTGTTCGAACGGGAGATAGAAGAAGCCGCGCTGTTCGGGCAGGACCGCCATATCCGCACCGGCCTCGATTGCCAACCTTGCCTCCCGCAAAGCCAGCCAGTCCGTTGCGAAGGCAAGCGGGGTGCCGCGATAGAGATTGCGGGAAAGCTGGTCGAGCACGATCACCGCCGCGAGCCGGTTTTCCGGCGAAGTCCGCCACGCGTCGAGCTCGCCCCGGGCAAGCGAGAGATGCGTCGCGGCAAAATGCCGGCGCATCGCCTCATCGAGCGCCTCGTTCTTCTCAAACCAATCCTTGCGGGTCAGTTCCCTGAACCAGAAGCTGAAAACCTCTTCGGGGGTCTTTATGTCGGCCTGCGCCATAGAATATCTCCTCAGTCGAGACGGAGTGTGGAGATATCCTTGCCGGTCATCCGCGCAAGGGCTTCGACGACCATGTTATGATCCTCGCGCTGCGGCAGGCCCGAAACGGTCACCGCTCCGATGCAGCCGACGCCGGCGACCTTGATCGGGAAGCTGCCGCCATGCGGCGCGTGGTCTGCCGCGGAAATACCATATCGGTTTTCGACCGTGTCGCCCTGGAGCTCGAGCTTCCGTCCGATTGCATAGCTGGACTGGAAGAAGCGGAGCACAAGATTGCGCTTGCGCCGTACCCAGCTCTGGTTGTCGGCGCTGGTGCCCGGAAGCGCCGTGTAGAAGGCCGACATCGAATGCAATTGCACGTCGATGACGATGCTCAGGCCCCGCTCGACGGCCATCTGCCGGAGCAGCGATCCGAGATCCCAGGCTGTCGTCAGGTCGAACCGGTCGAAGACCAGCGCCTTCTCCTGCTCGGCGATCTTCGCCATGTCTTCTTCGATGGCCATGCGTTCTCCTCCGCGTTGCGGTTGCGGGGGATTGATGACGGCAAAGCGAACGAAAGTAAAGTTACTCGGCAGCGGCGAGTTCCCGGACAGGAAAGAACGCGGCGAGTTCATCGACGGCAAAGCCGATCCGCTGCTGCAGCGCCTCGGAGATGATGCGGTAGTCGGCGAAATCGCGATCGGACGCGTAGACGGCCGTCGGCAGGGTATGGGCCATGAAGAAACCGAAAAGCGGCCGAAGCTGATGTTCGACCATCAGCGCGTGCCGGTCGCCGCCGCCGGTAGCGGTGATCAGGATCGGCTTGGCGCGCAGCTGTTCGGGATCGATCAGATCGATGAAATGCTTGAAGAGCCCGGGATAGCTGCCCTTGTAGGTCGGCGAACCGACAATCAGGAAGTCCGCCTCGACGACATCCGCCAGTACCCTGGCGGCCGCTTCATCCAAATCACCCTGGCGTTGTGCCTGACCAAGAGACGGTCCCACATCGGTGAGATCATGAAGCCGGGTATCGAATCCATAACGCTCGGCTGCGACCGAGGCGATATGTTCGACCAGCGCAAAAGTCTTGGACGGGCGATTATAGCTCCCCGCAAGACCGACGAGTTTCAGGGCCATGGAAATTCCTTCCTGCGCAATGACTTTCTCCAGATTAACGTCGATGGCGCGGCATGAAAGCAAGGAACCTGCCGTTGATGCTCGATCAGGAGAAAATCGTGCTCACGGAATGCTCGACTACGCGATACGGGCTCGCCGTGGTGCCGTCCGGGAAATGTCCGTGGCGATTGTTTCGGCAAGCGCCTTGGCCTGTACGCGGATATCCGGCACCGCCGTGATCTCCCAGAACTGGCCGGCGGTCAGCGCTCCGGCAGCAAACAGGCCGGGCTGTGGCCGGCCATCCGGATCGAGAACGCGAGACCGCCCATCAACGGAGATGCCAAGTCCGAGTTCGTCCATGGCGATCATCCCAAGGTTCCGCATCTCGGTCAGCAGCGGCGAATGGCCGATGCCGGCGCGCTCCATGCCGGTGCAGTTGACGATCCAGTCCGCATGGAAGGAGGCAATGTCCGGCGTGCCGCGTTGCCTGAACCGGACGTTCGCACCGTCGCCGTCTCTCTCGATCGAGCGGAGAAAACCGGCATGCACGGTCACCGTACCGTCCCTCAGGAGCGCGTTGAAGCGGGCGAACACTTCCGGCGCGACGCGGTGGCGGTGGACGTTCCACCAGGCAAGCGCATGGCGTAGGAACCGCGAGCGCTGCTCGGCGGTCAGGCTCTGCCACAAAGCCTGGGTCTGCGGTCTTAGGCCATCGACGACGCCCCGCCAGTCGGCACCGTTCTCCACCTGTCGCCGCAAGGCCTGCAGCAGCGCACTGATTTCGCGGCTATCGGGCAGGTCCGGCGTGACGGGAGCCGCGCGCCGGGTCGGATGCGGATGCGGCACCAGTCCGCGCCGCGACAGGACATGGATGCGGCCGCGATGTCCTTGGGCGCGCAGCGATAGAACCTGGTCGATCATCGTCAGGCCGGAGCCGAAGATACAGAGTTCGTCGGTGCGGCCGACGCGCGAAAGCCAGCCGAGTCGCCAGGGATTGTCGATGATGCGGGAGCCGACGCCCGGATCGATACGATCCTTCGGCAAAGGCAGATCGGCATTGCCGACGCCGAGCGCCAGAATGACGGTACGGGCCCGCAGTTCGCCGGCGTTGTCGAGATGGAAAATGATCCCGTCCTGTTCGCACTGGACGCAGGCCGTCGCCTTGGCTCGGATAAAATCCACGTGCGCGCGCCGCTCACGGGGCCTCAGCAGCGAGGCGAGCGTATCGCGCAGGTAGAGGCCGTAGTCGCCGCGAGAGGCGAAATCCTCCGGAAAGGCCGCCCTGCCCTGGCCGCGTAGCCATTCGACGAAATCGTCCGGTCGATCCGGGAACACGCTCATCCGCGCCGCCGGGACATTGAGACGATGCAGATAGAATTCGGTGCGGTAGGCGGTGCCTCGTCCGAAGCCGGGATCGTCGCCGACCACCGCGATCGAAGCGGAGGACGGCAGGAAGCGCAGGAGGTTGATGGTAAGGGCGATTGCGGAAAAACCGGAACCGACGACGGCGACATCATAGGTCATCAAGCACACACTCCTCGTCCTGGGTTGCTTTGGGCGAAAGGTTGTCTTGGAAGCCACAGGAAAGCGGTTTTGCATCCGCTTCCGCTGGCGCTTCAATGTCTACCAACTTAATAGAGATTGACGAAGAGTAAAGGTGTTTTCGCGTCTCTTTCAGTGGCACGCCTGTTCAGGCCGCGGCAGCGTCGAGGCTTCGGCGCTCGGATTGGTATTGTTCGGCGTCCCCGGCGGCTGGCAGTGATCTTCCTGATCGACGGTGCCGGTCGTGCTGTTGGTGGTCGTCGGATCGGTGACGCCGGGAAGCGTGGTGACCGGCGAAGCGCCGGAATTGGCATTGGGCGCGGTCATTGTCGCCCCGGGCAAAGTGGTGGTGGCGTCGGTGCCTGATGTCTGGGCGAGGACTGGCGCCGAAAGCAGGGAAATGGCGGAAAACGCAATGATCCTCATCAGCATGTGAAGGTTCCTCCGGTTGATCGAAGAAACAACCGGAAGCCATGCCACTTGGTTCCGTTGCGCCGGCCCGTCTTCGGCCAACACTATTCAGCCTGGCATCATGTCGTGGATCGAGGACAGCAGCATGTCGTGCTGATAGGGCTTCGGCAGAAACACCGTGTTGGTCGGCAGGAGCATCGGGTCAAGGCTGACGACGCCCGACGTGATGATGATGCCGATGCTCGGGCGGATGGCGCGTATCCGCTGAGCAAGCTGGATGCCATCCATCGACCCCGCCATGTTCACGTCGGTGAAAACGATGTCGATATCGGACCGATTACGGAACAGCACCATCGCCTCGTCGGCACTGCCTGCTTCCAACACCTGGTGCCCGACCTCTTCCAGCGCATCGAGCGTGGTGAATCGGATTAGCGGTTCATCCTCGACGACGAGGACAACAGCTTTCTGCGCCATAAACGTCTCCTTCATCCATCGGATGTTTGTCCCATGGCCTCCACCGGCGAAAATCCGCTCCGCGATGCGGCAGGTCGGGGACGCGCTCCGCCGTGAGGCCATATAGGAGGCAGGTGAGTCGCGACAAGTGGAACTGAAGCCGGACGAAAAACGCGGTTACCGGGATCGGTTGCTTTTCCGCACGCGCCAACCGCTTCGATAATGGATAATGACATTTGACAGAATGCAAAATCTGCTTGCCAAGCGCCCTGAAATATCCTGTACCAATCGCCACGAAAATGTGACTAGAAGATCATCCTCACCTTCCACCCTCATCCACTCCCGACTCAGGTTCACGCTTCATGATGGAACTCTTCACCGCAGCCGGCTTTGCGGCCCTTCTCGAGGTCATCGCCATCAACCTCGTTCTTTCCGGCGACAATGCCATCGTCATCGGTCTTGCTGCCGCCGGTCTTCCTGCCGAACTGCGCAAGAAGGCGATCCTCTTCGGCATCTCCGCGGCGACCGTGCTGCGCCTCGTGTTTGCGGTCGTCGCAACCTACCTTCTGGCGATCAAGGGGCTCCAGCTTGCCGGCGGCCTGCTGCTGGCCTGGGTCTGTTGGAAGATGTGGAGCGAGCTGCGCGAGGGCCAGGGCGACGATGCCCATCTCGCCGCACAAGCCAAGGAAAACGCCGCTCAGAAAACTTTCTTTCAGGCCGCGACCCAGATCGTCGTCGCCGACGTCTCGATGTCGCTCGACAACGTGCTGGCCGTCGCCGGCGCCGCCAAGGAACATTCGACCGTGCTGATCATCGGCCTGATCGTCTCGATCGCACTGATGGGGATCGCCGCCAACTTTGTCGCCAAACTGCTCTCCCGTTTCCGCTGGATCGCCTATGTGGGCCTGGCGGTCATCGTTTATGTGGCGCTCGATATGATCTATCACGGTTCTCTCGAAGTCCTGCCGCTCATCCAGGGCGCATAAATCTCTTCGCCGCCTCTCGACCAGTCATTTGCCCCGCCGGCGCCGATCGCGTTGGCGGGGTTTTCTGTTTTGCCTCCCCCCGGAGAAGTATTGGAATGTGACAGTGCCCTGATTTGAAACAGGAAAATTATTCTCTGCTTACCAAGTTCTTTGACATTTGTGACGTTCCCATTGATCATGTTCGGCAAGCAAAGCTACGTGGCCTCCAGCCGGCATGACGCCGGTTAGGGGCTCGCGGACCCCCTACTCGCAAGAGTTGGTGAGCCCCGTCCAAGTCAATGAGAGCCGATCTTGAGCCACGATCACGACGATCATCATCACACTCATGACAGTGACCATGACGGTCATTCCCACGTCGATTGGCGCGAGCACGGCGTGAAAGTCATTCCCGGCAATTCGCTCGATCCCAACACCGCCCAGACCCCCGGCATGAACCGCGCGACCGCGATCAACAACGCCCGTGCGGGTGCCGAAAAGATCTGGGCGGGCACGGTGACGATCCATGCCAACGCCAAGACCGGCGCCCATCACCATGGCGATCTGGAAAGTATCATCTACGTGCTGAAGGGAAGAGCGCGGATGCGCTGGGGCGACAATCTCGAATTCGTGGCGGAGGCAGGCCCCGGCGATTTCATCTATGTGCCGCCCTACGTGCCGCATCAGGAGATCAACGCCAGCCGCGACGAGACCCTGGAATGTGTCCTCTGCCGCTCCGGCCAGGACCCGGTCGTGGTCAACCTCGATATCGAGCCGATCGAGAAGCCGGAAGAAGTGCTCTGGAAGGACCCGATCCACAAATAACGCGCCAACTGATTTCCCGCATGAAATGCAGCGATTGGCGCAAATGCCGCCGCAATCTGCCCTTACACTTGCTCCGACTGGAGATTGACCGCCTCGAACCTCTCCTTTAGAAGGCGGCATTCCGTTCCGAAGCAAGGACTTCGGGATTTTTAACGCTCCGGAGCTGATGCGGATGGCGCTGTTTCCGCAGGACAAGCGGATGAGAGACGGACGTGAACAGGAAAGCCTCCTGTCGCGCTGGCCGGTCTTTGCCGCCGCTCTGCTGATTGCCGCCTTGTTCGGCCTGCTGTCCGGCGTCGTCAAGGACGTCCAGTTCCCCCGCGGCGTCCTTTCGGCCGACAAGAGCAGCGACACTCCGCACCTGACCAAGCGCGAGCCTTTGCGTGCACTTGCCGCCATGGACCGCAAGGACGGAACGGGCGCCCATTGGCCTACGGGCGACGGTGCGCTGGAAGCCCGCGCCATCGAGATCAGCTTCCCGATTTTTGTTTCGGCCTTCGCGTCGAAGCCATCCTCCGATCCGACGGCTCATCCGTTCTGGCACGGATCGCTGCCGCGTGCGCCACCGGCCCGCGCCTGAGATATCGCGCCCCGGCGCTTGCACGACATCAGCATTCTCGCCCAACCGCTCGACAGAGCGTGACCAGGGCTCAGCAGGATTAAACACATGAGAAATTCCCCATGGTTGGTGACGACCTATCTCGTCATCATCTTCCTCGGCATTCTGGTGGCGCTGCCGAACGTCATTCCGCAATCGACGCTTGGCCGGCTTCCCGCCTGGCTGCCACATAACCGCGTCTCGCTTGGCCTCGACCTGCGCGGCGGCTCGCACCTCGTGCTGGAAGTCGACCGCGGCGACCTGATCAACGAGCGTGTCCAGAGCCTGCTGCAGGATGCTCGCCGGGTTCTGCGCGACAAGAACATCGCGACCACCGCAATCCGCCGCACGGGTGACACCGTGACGGTCGCGCTGCGTGATGCGGCCCAGCGCGGCGCTGCCGTGACCGAGCTCCAGACGCTTGCCAACCCGGTCAACGCCGGCACAACGATCGGCGGCAGCGATCTTGCGATCACCACGCCCACCGACAATACGATCACGATCGCCCAGACAGAAGCCGGCATCAATTCGCACATCACCGGCGCCGTCGATCAGTCGCTTGAAATCATCCGCCAGCGCGTCGACCAGGTGGGCGTCGCTGAACCGACCATTCAGCGCATCGGCTCCGATCGCGTCCTTGTCCAGCTTCCGGGCGAACAGGATCCGGCCCGCCTTCGCCAGCTTCTCGGCTCGACCGCCAAGATGAGCTTCCATCTGCTCGGCCAGCAGGGCGAACAGGGTGTCACCATGCTCGCCGACGAGCGCGGCAACCAATATCCGGTCCTCGACCGCGTCGAACTTTCCGGCGACCGCCTGACCGATGCCCGCGCCGCCTTCGACCAGCAGACCAACGAACCGGTCGTCAACTTCCGCTTCGATTCGGCCGGCGCCAACCGCTTTGCCCAGATCACCCAGCAGAATGTCGGCCGCCCCTTCGCGATCGTACTCGACAACAAGGTGCTGAGCGCGCCCGTCATCCGCACGCCGATCACCGGCGGTTCGGGCCAGATTTCTGGCGGCTTCTCGGTGTCGGAAGCCAATACGCTCTCTGCACTGCTGCGCGCCGGCGCGCTGCCGGCGAAGCTCACCGTCATCGAAGAACGCACCGTTGGCGCAGACCTCGGCGCCGATGCCATCCAGATGGGCCTCTATTCCGGCCTCGTCGGCTTCGTCCTCGTCGCCGTCTTCATCCTGGTTCTGTATGGCACGTGGGGCCTGCTGGCGAACGTCGCTCTGCTGATCCACACGATCCTGACCTTCTCCGCCCTGACGCTGGTCGGCGCGACGCTGACACTGCCCGGTATCGCCGGTATCGTGCTCGGCATCGGCCTTGCGGTCGACGCGAACGTTCTGATCAACGAGCGTATCCGCGAAGAAACGCGCAAAGGCCGTGGCGCTTTCGCCGCCATCGACGTCGGCTTCAACCGCGCCTATTCGACCATTGTCGACGGCAACATGACCGCGCTGATCGCGGCGGCCATCCTGTTCTACTTCGGCTCCGGCCCGGTGCGTGGCTTTGCCGTTACCATGGGTCTTGGCCTGATCATCTCGATGTTCACGTCGGTCGCCTTCGTCCGCGTGACGATGATCGCCATCGCGCGCCGCTACAAGCTGAAGGTCATCAACATCCAGTCGATGTTCCGGTTCAGCCCTTACGACAAGCATATCCAGTTCATGAAGGCGCGCTTCTTCGGCGTGGCGGTCTCGGCCGTCCTGTCGATCGCCTCGATCGGGCTGTTCTTCTATCCGGGACTGAATTACGGCGTCGACTTCCGCGGCGGCATCCAGATGTCCGTCAAGACGCAAGGCCCCGCCGACCTCGCCAAGTTCCGCGAAGGTCTGAACACGCTCAACCTCGGCGAAATCACGCTGCAGTCCTTCGGCGATCCGAACACCATCCTGGTGCGTGCCCAGCGTCAGGAAGGCGGCGAAGAGGCGCAGACGGCAGCCGTCACCAAGCTGAAGGACGAGGTCACCAAGATCGACTCCACCGCGACCGTCCAGGGCACCGATGTCATCGGCCCGAAGGTTTCGGGCGAACTGGCCGTTGCCGGCTTCCTGTCGGTCTTCATCGCCAGTATCGCGATGCTGATCTATATCTGGGCGCGGTTCGAATGGCCGTTCGCGGTCGGCGCTATCGTCACCCTGGTGCTGGACGTCACCAAGCTGGTGGGTTTCTTCGCCATCACCGGCCTCGATTTCAATCTGACCGCGATTGCCGCGGTGCTGACGATGGTCGGTTATTCGGTCAACGACAAGGTCGTCGTCTACGACCGCATGCGTGAAAACATGCGGCTCTACAAGTCGATGCCGCTGCGCGAACTGATCGACAAGTCGATCAACGAGACGCTGGCTCGAAGCCTCTACACCAACGCCACCGCCTTCCTGTCGCTTCTACCGATGGCGATCTGGGGTGGCAGCGCGGTCGAAAGCTTCGCGGTCCCCATGGCATTCGGTATTCTCGTTGCCGGCGCATCGTCTGTCTTCATCGCGGCTCCGATCCTGCTCTTCCTCGGCGACTGGCGTAAACGCCACGCCAAGGCGGTGGAAACGGCTGCGGAAGAGGTCGAAAACGCCAAAAAGGCTTGATTGACGATCCAGCAATACAGGAAGGGCGGGTTTTCATCCGCCCTTCTTCATTTGGCTCCGCTATAGGTCGATCATGCTCGATTTTGCCGCCTATGCGGGACTGTTCTCCGCCGCCTTCATCGCCGCCACGGTCTTTCCGATGCAATCGGAGGCGATCCTCGTCGGGCTGATTCTCTCCGACCGGTATTCGCTCATCGCCCTGCTGCTGGTCGCGTCGGTCGGCAACACGGCGGGGGCCGCCGTGAACTGGCTGCTCGGGCGTGGTGTCGAACGTTTTCACGACAGCCGATGGTTTCCGGTAACCGAGGACAAGCTCGACAGGGCGCAGGCCTGGTATCAAAATTACGGAAAATGGTCGCTGCTGCTGAGCTGGCTGCCGATCGGCGGCGACGCGATCACGGTCGCGGCCGGCGTGCTCAAGGAACCTTTACCGACCTTCCTGATCCTGGTTTTTATCGGCAAGGCGGTCCGCTATGTGGTGCTCGCCGCCGCGACACTCAGCGTGGCCTGATCAGAGGTCCTGCCCCTCGTAGCCAAAATCGGCAAGTGTCTTCCAGAAATCGCCGAAGAACCGATGCGCGAAGGTTTCGAGCGAAGTGCCCGGCGGCTGTTCGTTCCACAGTTCTCCGCCTGCCCGCAAGGCGCCTATGACCACGGCGGCCAGCAGGCGCACGCGCAGCCTTTCTTCGTCGCTTCGGCTTCGAGCCTTCAGCGCCTCGGTGAGCTTCAGTTCGAGCTTGGCATATTTGAGCTGGTCTCGGGCTTTCAGCGCCGGCGTACTGCGGATCAGTTCGCCGAGCGCCATCGCTCTTTCGTCGGCTGCCGAGACGATGGCGCTGACGAGGCCGTGTTGCACGGTCTTGACCGCCGGCTCGTCCGCTGGCCTCGACGCGATCGCCGCCATCAGATGATCGGCAAAACCGTCCTGCCAGGCGAACACGACCTCTTCCTTGGACGGAAAATAGTCGAAGAAACTGCGTTTCGAGACCTCGGCGCGTTCGGCAATTTCCTCGACCGTCGTGGCATCGAAGCCGCGTTCGAGGAACAGGCTCATCGCCGCTTCCTCGATGCGTTCGCGGGTCTGCCGACGCTTGAGTTCCCGCCGGCCTGTCGTCGCGCCATCAATCGCCTTGGTCATTTCATCCGATTTTGTTCAGGCGCCCGCGTCGTCGGCTTGGACCGGGCTGCCTTCTGCCTCGGCACGATATCTGGAACGCTCCCGTGTCAGATCCAGCGGCTTGCGGCGGGAAATCCGGTAGACGGCGGCGGGCGGCAGGTTGCGCACGGTGTGGCCGATATGCACGGCCTTCAGACCCAGCCGGTCGAGGATCGGCCGCGGCACCGGGCAACGCGGGCCATAGGTGAACTGGTAGAAGGAACCGCCCGGACGGATATAGGTAAAGGCTCCGCCGAGGATCGCGGTAATCTTGCGCGGCGACATGGAGAGCAGCGGCAGGCCGCTGACGACCGCGCCGACCGGTTCGCCCTCGAAAATATCCTCATGGGCGAGCTTTGCCGCATCCATCTGCAGGATCCGCGCGTCTGGAAAACGCCGCTGAAGGCCGGGAACGAATTCCGGACCGTATTCGATCAGGGTGAGGTCGGATTGGGCAACGCCGCGCGCCAAAAGCGCACGGGTGAATACCCCGGTCCCCGGACCGAGTTCGATAACCGGGCCGTCCAGCGGCGCGATCTCCTGGGTCATCAGTCGCGCGAGCGAATCCCCGGAAGGCGCCAACGCCGCAACCCGCAATGGATTGCTGATCCAAGAACGGAAAAAATGCCAAAAATCCGAAAATGCCGCATCTGCTGTCATGGTCAGAGACTCACCGGTTTGAAAATGCGATCGAGTATTCCGCCGACCTTCACAGCCTGCATGGCAATTCCAAGGCATGGGAACCTCCGCTCAAGAAAAATACGCATATCGGCCGCAGAATTGTGCAGTGCGGCGGCTACACCGTCGTATTTAGAGGATTTTTGCATCGAGTGCAAGTTTTTACGATGTTTCGCCATACCCTTTTTCCAGGCCGGAACGGGCTGAAACCTCCGCGTTTTTTGGGAACAACCGGCGCTTGTTCTCATTGAACACTCTTCCGGAGGGAATCGATAACATCAGGAGGAGTTTATGAAAAAGCCGGTCACTGAATTGGGCGAACAGAAGACGGAACTCCACCGGGTGATGGGACCCGGATTACTGCTGCTGTTTATCGTCGGGGATATTCTCGGGACGGGCATCTATGCCCTGACTGGCCAGGTGGCCAAGCAGGTCGGAGGGGTGGTCTGGCTGCCCTTTCTGGTCGCCTTCGTCGTCGCCCTCCTCACCGCCTTCAGCTATCTCGAACTGGTCACCAAATATCCGCGCGCGGCAGGCGCGGCACTCTATACCCACAAGGCCTTCGGCATCCATTTCGTCACCTTCTTGGTGGCCTTTGCGGTGATGTCGTCGGGCATCACCTCGGCGGCGACCGCATCGCGGGCCTTTGCCTCCAACTTCGCGACCTCTCTCAGCCTCGATCTCGGCGCCTGGGGCGTACCGCTGATCGCGGTTGGTTTCATCGCGTTGGTCGCTGCCGTCAATTTCCGAGGGGTCGGCGAGAGCGTCAGGCTGAACGTTCTGTTGACCGTCGTCGAGCTGACCGGCCTGCTGATCATCATCGGCATCGGCTTCTGGGCGATCGCCGGCGGGCAGGGCGACGTTTCCCGCGCCTGGACATTCGCGACCCCGGAGAACAGCGGCGTCTTCTGGCCAGTCGTCGCGGCCACCACCCTCGCCTTTTTCGCCATGGTCGGCTTCGAGGACTCAGTTAACATGGCCGAGGAATGCAAGGAGCCGAGCCGGATGTTCCCGAAGGTGCTGCTAACCGGCCTTGCCCTCACCGGCCTCATCTACGTTCTGGTGGCCATCTCTGCGATCACGCTGGTACCGGCCAATGAACTCGGCCAGGGCGAGACCCCGCTGCTGAAGGTGGTGCAGGCCGGCGCGCCGGGCTTCCCGATTGGCATCTTCGCGATCATCACCATGTTCGCGGTGGCCAATTCCGCACTGATCAACATGATGATGGCGAGCCGCCTGATCTACGGCATGAGCCGCGAAGGGGTTCTGCCGCAGGTGCTCGGCAAGGTCCATTCGGGCCGTCGCACACCCTATGTCGCGATCGGCTTCACGTCACTGCTGGCGGTCGCGCTGATCCTGTTTGCCGGCGGTGTTCCGGCGCTCGGCGGCACCACGGCGCTGCTGCTTCTCTGCGTCTTTGCGATCGTCAACGTCGCGGTGCTGGTGCTGCGCAAGGACACGGTCGAGCACAGGCATTTCCGCACACCCACCATCCTGCCGGTGCTCGGTGCGATCTCCTGTACCTTCCTCGCCGGCCCCTGGACCGGCCGCGATCCTGTTCAATATCTGATCGCCTCTTGCCTGCTCGGCCTCGGCGTCGTGCTTTGGTTCGCAACCGTCAGCATCATGAAGGCGTCGACCCAGCCTGTCTGATATTCACGCCTTGCGGCGGATCGACAGCCGTCCGTCTTCGCCGATATGCGGCACCACATCGAGATAGCCGGGTATTTTCGAATGCCCGGTTTCGATCGGATGGGAATGGGTGGCGGTGATCACCATCACGTCGGCGCCTGCCGCCTCGCCCGCCTGGATGCCGGCAGGCACATCCTCGAACACCAGCACGTCCGAGGGGCTGACGCCAAGCCGTTCGGAACCCAGGATATAACCTTGCGGATTGGGCTTGCCGACAGTCACGTCTTCGGCGGTCACCATGTAGCGCGGCTGCGGAATTCCGGCGGCGGCAAGCCGGACCTTGGCGAGTTCGATCGGCGACGACGTGACGATCGCCCAGCGCTCTGGAGGCAACGCTGAGAGGAATTCCACCGCGCCCGGGATTGGCACCACGCCCTCAACATCCTCGATCTCGCCGCGCAGGATGCCTTCGGCTTCCGAGGCCGGATCGATGCCCGGCAGGTTCAGTGCGCTGATCGTGTCGATCCCGCGCTTGCCATGCATGGTCGGCAGGAATGCTTCCACATCGAAACCCATCTTTGCCGCCCAGCGTCCCCAGACGCGTTCGGCGGATGCGATCGAGTTCAGGATCGTGCCGTCCATGTCGAACAGAAAAGCAGCGTAGGTTTTTTCGGGAAGGGAGATGTCGGCGGCGGGAAGAGGCACTGAAAGTTCCTTTAGCGTCGGATTCCGACTCGGGGAGATGGCCGGAAACTGCCCTCTTCCGAGTAAATGCAATGACGCAGGAAGGCAATTCCCGGCAAAGGCATGCGACCGCCTTCGGGCTATTTCGATCGCGAACGCAGGAATTGAGACAGGGCAACGCCGATCGCGATGCCCACGGCAACACCGATACCGATATTGTCGAAAACGACTGTCCCGAGCACCGTGCCCAGCCCGACGCCGACGGCTATTCCTGTCGCAATGGTCATGTCGGGACCATTGCGCGCCTAGATGGCGAGAGTTTGTCGCACATCCTTGTCTTCCCGCATCGAAGCGATAGAACTTGGCGACCAAGCCGGACAAGGAGGGTGTTTTGGCCAATATTTCTATACGGCATGCGGATCTCGCCGATCGTGGCGTGCTGATCACAGGCGGCGGTTCTGGCATCGGCGCCGCCTTGGTGGAAGGTTTTGCGGCACAGGGTGCCAAGGTCGCGTTCATCGATATTGCCGACGAGCCGAGCCACGAATTGGTGGAACGTCTTTCCAAGACCGCCCCCCATCTGGTCCTCTACCTGAAAGCCGATCTGCGCAACGTCGCGGAAACGAAAGCCGCCGTCGACAGGGCCGCGCAGCAACTCGGATCGCTCTCGGTGCTGGTCAACAATGCCGGCTGGGACGACCGCCACGAGTTCGAGACAGTGACCGAGGAATACTGGGACAACGCCCAGGCCATCAACGTCAAGCAGATGTTCTTCGTCTCCCAGGCTGCGGTCCCGCATATGCGCAAGGCCGCCGGTGGCGCGATCGTCAATTTCTCCTCGATCGCCTATCTGCTCAACATGGGCGGACTGCCCGCCTATGCGACCGCCAAGGCCGGGATCATCGGCCTGACCAAGAGCCTCGCCGGAAAGCTTGGAACCGAGAACATCCGCGTCAACGCCATCCTGCCCGGAATGATCGTCACCGAACGGCAGAAGAAACTCTGGCTGAATGACGACAGCATCACGGCGATGGTCGCCCGCCAGTCCCTGAAGCGGGTGCTGGTGGCTGAAGACCTTGTCGGCCCCTGCCTGTTCCTCGCCTCGAATGCCTCCGCGGCGATGACGGCCCAGACAATCATTGTCGACGGCGGTGCTCTCTAGACATAAGAATACCGCGCGGGTTCCCGGTGGAAAGAACCCGCGCGGCGCCGGAGGTAGACCTTACTCCGCTGGAGAGAGAGCGGGAGCCGCCTCCTCCGTACCGTGCTGCCGCAGAGGACGGCTGCCGGTTAGCAAACGTGCCAGCAGGTAGAAGACCGGCGTCATGAAGATGCCGAAGAAAGTCACCCCGATCATGCCGGAGAACACGGCGATACCCATGGCGGAGCGCATTTCCGCACCCGCACCGGTCGATACGACCAGCGGCACGACACCCATGATGAAGGCCATGGACGTCATCAGGATCGGACGCAGGCGCAGCCGGCTCGCCTCGACCGCCGCCTGGAACGGTGTCCTCCCCTGGAACTCCAGTTCTCGGGCGAACTCCACGATCAGGATCGCGTTTTTCGCCGAGAGACCCACCAGCACCACCAACCCGATCTGGGTGAAGATGTTGTTGTCTCCACCGGTGAGCCACACGCCCGTCAAGGCGGCAAGCACACCCATCGGCACGATCATGATGATCGCGATCGGCAGCGTCAGGCTCTCATACTGGGCGGCGAGCACGAGGTAGACGAGCAGCAGCGCCAGCGGGAAGACGACGATGCTCGAATTGCCGGCAAGGATCTGCTGATAGGTCAGGTCCGTCCACTCGAACTCGATGCCGGAAGGCAGCGTCTCGTCGAGGATTTTCGTAATCGCAGCCTCTGCCTGGCCGGACGAGAATCCCGGAGCCGGAGCGCCGTTGATATCGGAGGACAGGAAACCGTTGTAGCGGGTCGCCCGTTCCGGACCGGTCTGAGCATCCACCTTCAGCAGAGCCGAGAGCGGGATCATCTGGCCGGACTGCGAACGGACCTTCAATTGGCCGATGTCTTCCGCCTTGGCGCGGAATTTGGCGTCCGCCTGCACCCGGACGCTGTAGGTGCGGCCGAAGGCGTTGAAGTCGTTCACATAAAGCGAACCGAGATAGATCTGCAGCGTTTCGAAGACGTCCGTCACCGAGACGCCGAGCTGTTCGGCCTTGGCGCGGTCGAGATCGGCATAGAGCTGCGGCACGTTGATCTGGAAACTCGAGAAGATGCCGGCAAGTTCAGGCGTCTGGTAGGCTTTGGCGATCACCGCCTTGGTGGCCTCGTCGAGCGCCTGGTTCCCAAGACCTGCACGGTCCTCGATCTGCAGCTTGAACCCGCCCGTCGTTCCGAGGCCGTTGACCGGCGGCGGCGGGAACATGGCGATATAGGCGTCCTGGATGGCGCCGAACTTCTGGTTCAGCTGCATGGCAATCGCACCGCCCGAGAGCTCCGGCGTCTTGCGGTTTTCGAAGTCGTCGAGAACTGCGAAGACGATGCCGGCATTCGAACCGATCGTGAAACCGTTGATCGACAGGCCCGGGAAAGCGATGGCATGTTCGACGCCAGGCTGCGCCAGGGTGATCTCGCTCATCCGCTTGATCACGTCTTCGGTACGGTCCAACGTGGCGCCGTCCGGAAGCTGGGCAAAGCCGATCAGATACTGCTTGTCCTGTGCCGGCACAAAGCCGCCCGGCACCGCATTGAACATGCTGTAGGTCGCACCGACGAGAGCCAGATAGATGATCATCACCAGGCTCTTGCGCGAGAGCAACCCGCCGACCGTGCGGCCGTAGCCATTGGAAGCCGCACCGAAGACGCGGTTGAAACCACGGAAGAACCAGCCGAAAATCGCATCCATGAACCGGGTCAGCCAATCCTTCTTGGCGTGATGGTCCTTGAGCAGCAAGGCAGCAAGTGCCGGCGACAGCGTCAGCGAGTTGATCGCCGAGATGACCGTCGAAATCGCGATCGTCAGCGCGAACTGCCGGTAGAACTGCCCGGAAAGCCCACTGATGAAGGCGAGCGGAACGAAGACCGCGACCAGAACCAGCGCGATCGCGATAATCGGACCGGAGACTTCCTTCATCGCCTTGTAGGTCGCCTCGCGCGGACTTAAGCCGCCCTCGATATTGCGCTCGACGTTTTCCACCACGACGATCGCATCGTCGACGACGATACCGATCGCCAGCACGAGGCCGAACAGTGTCAGCGCGTTGATTGAGAAGCCGAAGGCATACATGACCGCAAACGTGCCGATGATCGAGACGGGAACGGCGATCAGCGGAATGATCGAGGCACGCCAGGTCTGCAGGAAGATGATGACCACGAGCACGACGAGCGCGATGGCTTCGAGCAACGTGTCGATGACCTTCTCGATCGATGCGCGCACGAATTTGGTCGTATCGTAGACGATCTCGTATTTCACGCCCTGCGGCATCGCCAACTGCAGCTGGTCCATGGTCGCCTTGACGTTGTCGGCGATCTCGATCGCGTTGGAACCGGGTGCTTGAAGAACGGCAACGGCGACGGCCGGCTGACCATCAAGCAGCGAACGCAGGGTATAGTCTGCTGCGCCGAGCTCGATACGCGCGACATCCCGCAACCGGGTGATTTCACCGTTCTGACCGCTCTTCACGATGATATTGCCGAACTCTTCCGGGGTGCGCAGGCGCCCCTGGGCATTGACGTTGAGCTGCAGGTCGACACCCGGTTGGGTCGGCGAGGCACCGATAATGCCCGCCGCTGCCTGGACGTTCTGGCTACGGATGGCGTTCGAGATGTCGCTTGCGGCCATCGAATGCTCGGCAGCCTTCTGCGGATCGATCCACACGCGCATCGAATAGTCGCCGGCGCCGAACACCTGCACCTGGCCGACGCCCTGGATGCGGTTCAGCCGGTCCTTGACGTTGAGCGTTGCATAGTTGCGCAGGTAGGTGATGTCGTATCGGTCGGAGACGAGATTGACCACCATGATGAAGTCCGGCGAGCTCTTGACGGTCGTCAGACCGATCGAACGCACTTCTGCCGGCAGGCGCGGTTCGGCCTGGCTCACGCGGTTCTGAACGAGCTGCTGCGCTTTGTCCGGATCGGTGCCGAGCTTGAAGGTGACGGTCAGCGTCATCACGCCGTCGGAGGTCGCCTGGCTGGACATGTAGAGCATGTCCTCGACGCCGTTGATCTGCTCTTCGAGCGGCGTCGCGACCGTTTCGGCGATGACCGTCGGGTTGGCGCCAGGATAGACGGCACGCACGACGATCGAAGGCGGGACCACATTGGGATATTCGGAAATCGGCAACGACCGCATGCCGATCAGGCCCGCGACCACGATGAGGATCGACAGCACGGCCGCAAAGACCGGCCTGTCGACGAAAAACCTGGAAATATTCATGTCAAAGCCCTCTCTCCGGGGTTGAACAAGAGGCGAAACGGCCCCGGCTCGCGGCCGACAAGGCCGCAAGCTCCACGAACCGGAACTGGATGAGTGTGGGGAAGCGGCGGACTAACCGCCGCTCAGAGCGTTACTTGTTGGCGACCTTCGCCTCGTCCTGCGGCTGGACCACAGCACCCGGACGGATGCGCTGCAGGCCGTTGACGACGATCCGGTCGCCCGGATTGAGGCCCTTCTCGACGATCCGCATGCCGTCGACTGCCGTGCCCAGCTCCACCTGCCGGTACGCAACGGTATTGGCCGCATCGACCACGAAGACGAACTTCTTGTCCTGATCGGTGCCGACAGCCTTTTCACTGACCATCAGGTGATCCTGGGCCCTGGGCTGGCCCATGCGAACCCGCACGAACTGGCCCGGGATCAGCTTGCCGCCCGGATTGTCGAAGACGGCGCGCACGCGGATCGTGCCGCTCGAGGCATTCACTTCGTTGTCGATGAGCTGCAGCTTGCCACGGATCGGCGTGCCGTTACCGGCGAGCGTGCTGACCTCGACCGGTACCTGTTCGATCGCCGGTACACCGTCGACGAGCGGAAGGTCGTTGAGCGTACGGGACACCAGTTCTTCGCCGGCGTCGAAGCTCGCATAGATCGGATCGGCCGAAACGAGTGTCGTCAGCGGGGCGGAGGCGGAACCTGCCGCTACCAGGTTGCCGACCGTGATTTCCAACTTTCCGGCCCGGCCGGCGATCGGTGCCCGGATTTCGGTATAGTCGAGATTGAGCTGCGCCGTCTTCAGGGCCGCCTTGGCGGACTGGAGGTTGGCCAGCGCCTCACTCTGGGCGCTCTGGCGTTGGGCGAGATCGCTCTGAGAGATGGTGTTCTTGGAAGCGAGGTTCTTGCCGCGATCGAGTTCTGTATTGGCAAGCTCGACCTTCGCCTGTGCCGACGCCACCTGGCCTTCAGCCTGTGCGACCGCCGCCCGGTAGGGCTCCGGATCGATGCTGACGAGCAGGTCGCCCTGCTTCACCAGTCCACCTTCGCGGAAATGCACCGCCTGGATGGTGCCGGTGACGCGCGGCCGGATCTGGACGCGGTCGACGGCTTCCAACCTTCCGGAAAATTCCTGCCAGGTGGAAACATTGCGTGGTTCGACAGTGGCAACCGTCACGGGAACGGCCGGAGCCGCAGCAGCCGTCGCAGGCGCGGCATGGGCGCCCTGCGGCAGATCGAGATAGACCGAGGCACCCGCAATCAACGCAGCGGTGCCCAATCCAGTGCCCCACAGGGCCCAGCTTTTGATCTTCGAGGTCATTGGTAGTCTCCTTACGGCCTTGGGAATTGGCCGTTATTTGCCTTCAAAATAAATCATGCTATTAAGTTAACTCTCGGACGAAGCTCGTGAATTCGGCACAAAGTGCTGTCATCCACTCGCCGTCGCCCTCTCTGTAAATGCCCGTCCAGCCGCAGCTGGCAGGGAAGATCTTCCGCCTGACCGAAACACCGGCCTCGCTCAGGCGCGTTGCATAACCTACCGTTTCATCGCGCAGCGGATCGTCTTCCGATGTCACGATGAGAGCCGGCGCGACACCCGAAAGCCGCGAACAGAGGCAGGGTGCCGCATAAGGATGCTGGAACCCGCAATGGGAGCCGAGATAATGGCTCCAGCCTTCCGCCCAACGTTCGCCCATGCCGATATCATCCGCCTTGCGAAACGATCGGGTGGCCATCATCGGGTCGATCATCGGCGACAGCAGGATCTGGCCGTTCAGCTCGCCGGGCATCAGGTCGCGCGCCTTCAGCGCAACGCCAGCCGCAACATTGCCGCCCGCCTCGTCGCCCGCGACAAAAAGCTGGGACTTGGCACTGCCGAACTGTTTGCGTCGGCCGGCAAGGCACTGGAGCGCTGCAAACGCGCATTCCATAGCCTGCGGAAACATGTTGTGCGAAACGCTGCTGTAATCGGCTTCCAGTACCACGGCGCCTGCTTCCGCCAGCGCCTTGGCGACCGGACGTTCGTTTTCGCCGCGCTCTTCATTGAGAAACGCACCGCCGCGCAAGTAAAGCACCAGCGGCGGAACCTTGCCCTTGGCAGCGCCTTCATAGACGCGCATGGGGACAGCCGGCTTGGCCGACTTGTCAAATGCGATATTTTCCCACTGCGCAATCATTGAAAAACCCTCGGGCAAACCCCTAGTAAAAGCGGGGTGCTTGCCGTCAATCTTGAACCTGATATTATTATTCGGGTGAAAACATACAAGTTAACGGCATTCGACAACACTATTCCATATTTCGGAACAATGTTGCGGCGCAGCAGGAATCAAGACAATGGATCAGCTTTCGGCAATGCGCGTTTTCGTTCGCGTCGTGGAAACCGGTAATTTCACCCGGGCTGCGGCCACTCTCAATATGCCCAAAACGACGGTGACCAATCTCGTCCAGAGCCTCGAAGGCCATCTGCGCACGACGCTGCTCAACCGCACCACCCGCAAGGTCATGGTGACGACCGACGGCGCGCTCTATTATGAGCGCGCGATGCAGATAATTTCCGAGCTCGACGAACTCGACGGAAGCATGTCGAATTCGCAGAGCCAGCCATCCGGCCGGCTGCGCGTGGAGATGGCCGGCGCCTTCGCCGATTTGCTGGTCATTCCGAATTTATGTGATTTCCATAAGCGTTTTCCGCAGATCAGGCTCGATATCGGCGTCGGCGACCGGCTGGTCGACTATATCGCCGAAAACGTCGACTGCGCCCTGCGCGCCGGCACCCCGACCGACCAGTCGCTGATTGCCCGCAAGGTCGGCGAGATCAGCATGTCGGCCTATGCAGCACCTCTCTACATCCGCAACTTCGGCGCCCCTGAACGCCCGCAGGACCTGCAGGAAGACCATTTGGCCGTCGGTTACCTGAACGCCCAGTCCAGCCGGGTGAGATCCATGGAATTCCGTCGCGACGACGAAAACCTGGAAATCACGCCCCGATACGTCGTCTCCGTCAACGATGCCCGGACCTATGTGAACGCAGCGATTTCCGGCATGGGCATCATCCAGTCGCCGCGCTTTATGGTGAAGGAGACGGTGGAGAAGGGCGAATTGGTCGAAGTTCTCTCCGACTGGCACTGCGCGTCGCTACCCCTCTACATCGTCTATCCGCAGACCCGCCACCTCTCCAACAAGGTGCGGGTCTTCGTCGATTGGCTCGCCAAGCTGGTTCAGAACCTCAAGGTCGAGGAAACCCGCGAGCAGATGCGCAAGGCAAGCTAGGCCCGTTTTACCAACGAGGCACGAAAGCCCGAATGTCAGGCGACGTCTTGAGAACTGAGTATCACTGTCCCAGCGAGGCGTCGCCCGAAAAGGCAATGAATGCCACCCTTTCCGTCATCGTCTGCTGCCTAGGCCAAGAAATCATGCCGTCCGCGACGGAATTTATGCCTCGGTTCGTACGGGGGTGATAAAGCGGTCGGATGTTTGTTCGATGATTGGAATAGAGTCAGCATGACGCGTTGGGGACATGTCACAATCGCCGTTCTGGGCGGCATCGCCGCGGCCCTGCACGTCGGCAAGGTACCGCCAGCCATCCCCATGCTGCGCTCCGAACTCGGCATCGATCTCGTGGCTGCCGGCTGGCTAATGGGCTTGGCAAGCGCCCTCGGCGCCGCCTGCGGCATCCTGATCGGCCGTTTCACCGATTACCTGACCCATCGGCGCGCGATGATCCTCGGCCTCGCGTTGCTGATCGCCGGCAGCCTGATCGGAGCCCTCACCCATTCGCAAATGGTGATCTTCGCCAGCCGCGTGCTCGAAAGCGTCGGCCTCATCATGGTCTCGGTCGCGGCCCCGGGCCTGATTGCGGCCTCGGTCGAGCCGCGCGACACCGGCCTTGCCTTCGCGCTCTGGGGTATCTGGATGCCGGTCGGCGTTGCGGTGATGATGATGATCTCGCCCTTCCTGCTGCCGAGCTTCGGCTGGCAGGGTTCCTGGATTTTCGCCGCCATGCTCAGCGTCATTCCGATGGTGGCCCTGCTGGCGATGCGCCTTCCAAAACCACAAACCGCCGGACATCCGACAACGTCGCTTCTGACGGCCGTCAAGCTCACCGCGTCCCGGCCGATGTCCTGGATACTCTCCGGTATTTTCGCCGCCTACAGCGCCAGCTTCATGTCCGTCTTCGGTTTCCTGCCGACGCTGCTGATCGAGGAAATGGGAACCGGCCTCGCGGCTGCGTCGATCATGACCGCGCTGGCAGTGCTCGCGAACGGCGTCGGCAACATATTCGGCGGCGTCTTCGCGCGTTGGGGTGCCCCGCGCTGGGTGCTGATTGCCGGTCCCTGCGTGATGCTGACGCTGACCGCCTTCGTCGTCTTCGGCCACAGCTTTCCGCTCTGGATGCGCTACGGTGCCTCGGTGCTTTACGCGGTGTCAGGCGGCGTCCTGCCGGCGACCATCATGGGCTCGTTGCCCGTCTATGCACCGCGCCGCGACCTCGTCGGAACGTTCAGCGGCTTCGTCATGCAGGGCTCCAATATCGGCCAGGTCTTCGGACCGATGCTGCTCGCGTCGATCGTGGCGGCTTCCGGCTGGCAGGGCGCGCCGTTCTACATCGCCGCCGCAACAGGGCTCGGCCTGGTCCTGGCGCTCTGCCTGCGCCAGACCGAACGCCGCATCGCAGCCAGGGGGTCGGAGGCTGCCGGAACGGCCTAAGACGGGCGGCAACGGTCCAACTAGCAAGTTAATCATCGCGAGCTGGCCTGCATTTGCGGGCTGGCGGGCAAAGTAAAATCGACTAGTCTCCTCTCTGATCAAAAAAGAGAGCCAGATCATGAAACATCACGTCGCCGCCTCTTCCAAAACCTGCGCCTGGGGTTATTTCGACGCCGCCCGCGAGCCGGTGCTGACGATCGACAGCGGCGACACGGTGGTGATCGACACGGTCTCCGGCCCAGTAGAAGTTCTGCCCAGGGAGGGGTTTACCATCCTTCCCGAACATCTCGAAATCCACGAAAACTGCCGGCCGATCATGCAGGGACATATCCTGACCGGCCCGGTCGCCGTGCGCGGCGCCAGGCCCGGCCAGGTGCTGGAGGTGAAGATCCTCGATGTCGAGCTGCGCCAGGACTGGGGCTATAACGTCATCCGCCCGCTTGCCGGCACGCTCCCCTATGATTTCGAAAGGCCGCGGATGATCACGATCCCGCTCGACAAGCAGAGAAATGTCGGCCACCTGCCCTGGGGGCTTGACCTGCCGCTGGCGCCCTTCTTCGGGGTCATGGGCGTCGCTCCGCCGCCGAACTGGGGTCGCATCACCTCGATCATGCCGCGTTCGCACGCCGGCAATATCGACAACAAGGAACTGGTCGCCGGCACCACGCTCTATCTGCCGATCTTCAACGAGGGCGCGCTGTTTTCCTGTGGGGACGGCCATGGTGCGCAGGGCGACGGCGAGGTCTGCATCACCGCAATCGAGACGGCATTGCGCGGCACCTTCCAGCTTACCGTGCGCGACGATCTCGATTTCGTCTATCCACGGGCTGAAACGCCGACGCACTACATCACCATGGGCATGGATCCGGATCTCGACCAGTGCACCGTCATGGCGCTGCGCGACATGATCGTGCTGCTCGGCGAAAAAGGCGGCCTGTCGCGGGAAGACGCCTACACGCTCTGCAGCCTCGCCGGCGATCTGCGCATCACCCAGACCGTCAACGGCTGCAAGGGCGTGCATATGATGATGGCAAAGGCCCTCGTCGACCGCGCGATCTGAAGCTGGTGGTCAGCCGAAAGGCGATTGGCATTGGCGGCGCGGGCCGCCTGCCAAGGGCTGATAGCTGTTGTCCTCGGCCTGATAGGACCGGTAACGGGCAAAACACCATTCCTCATGGGATCCGGCAGGAGCGTCGGCATCGATCGCCCGCGACTGTGCGTAGTCTGCCGCTCCGTCATTCGCCTGTTGATTGGCGCGGGTAGCCGGTCTTCCTGGAAGCGGCTGCAATTCATCCTGCATCTGCGGAACTTGCGGCTGATCAGGCATCGGTGCCGCGGCAACGGTCCCGGTCGCGGCAGCGCCCGGTGCCCGGCACTGCCGGCGGGGGCCGCCGCTGAAAGGCTGGTAACTGTTGTCTTCGGCTCGATAGGATTTGTATCGCGCGGAGCACCAGTCGGCCTGGGCGGGATCGAGCATGGCTTTCCTCTCGTCCTGCGGCACTATAGCCGGCGGCTGCGGAGTGACCGGCTGCTGCGGATTGATGGACCCGGTCACTGTATTGTCGACGGCTACCCCCGTGGTGGTCTGCTGAACAACGGGCGGTTCCCGCGTTTCGGCTGCAACCGAAGCCGGAGGCGTCGCAGTGGGCAGGCGCTTGTAATCCTGGCCGGCAGTGTCGACGGCCTTCGGTTTTGAGGTCCACAGGTCCGGCGTATCCATATTGGCGAACTTATGGGGTTCGGGCACGGCGATAACGTTCGCGGTGATGATCACGCCGCTTAGGAACACCAGAACGAGCAGGACAAGGCTGCCCAAAAGCAAAAGGATTGGCTTCATGACCGCGCTCCCATTTCGTCTTGCAGACCAAATGCCGATCAGGCGCCGGAGTTCCCGGCGAGGGAGCAAAAGAAACGGGATTGGGGATGAAGGTAGCCCTGCCGGCGGAGAGCGGCAACAAGTGCGGCCGTTGTTGCGTTTTGGCGGAAACGTTACAACGAGTTCGAAAAGGTTGATGCGCTGATAATCGTCGGCAAAGATTTCTAGGTATACGCGAAATTCTTCCGCAGCTTTTCCGGTCTATGGTCGCCCCCATCGACGACCATCTTCAATCCGGAAAACATTGCTATGCCACTTTTGTCCGCCGCGATTTTCTTATCCGCGACCATCCCTTCAATGCCGCCCGCGCCGATCGGCGACGAGTACCCTTTGTTCAAGCAGACGACCACTGCGATCATCACCGAGGCCTCCGACTACGGCGGGACAAAGTCCACGATGAAGGCGAAGGTCACACCGGAGTCGGCGAAATCGTGGTGTGAGAACTGGTATCCTGGAAAAAAGAACTGCGTATCCGACGCGCTTGAATCGTCCGCTAATCATGTCTACGAAGCCACCGCCAATTGCGAGACCGGCGATCTCTGGACTGATGGCAAGCATTACCTCTTCGACGGCCCCGAGACCAAAAACCAGAACTTTCAGGGGTATGTCGGCGTCAAAGACGCTGCGACAGGCAAGCGTCTCGGTATGTCGGATGCCGATCGAGGCCGTGAGTTCGGTAGCCTGTGGCTTACGCTATGTCCGATGGGATGGCCTTACAAAACCGTTCCGGCCGACCAGACGTTTAAGCTGGGCCCCAACGACGAAAAGTATGGAGAACACATCGGCCACAACAAGTCGGTGATGTTCAATCACCAGCGCCAGCACATCATCGTCTATGCAGAGCCCAAACAGTCTCTGGCCGGAACGGTCACGGAAGACACCGTGCTTGTCCGTGGCTGGGAGGTTCCGAACGAGTGGTTCTCGGGGATCGCCTACACCTATAAGAAAGGCTGCGCTCCGGCGCCGTACCTTGTCAGCGGCCATTACCAAGGCGGAAATCTGACGCTTTTGGGTAGGGCGCCTGTCAGGGAAGGCTGCAACGTCGTCGGATATAGCGACAAAGGTCCGAATGCCAGGCTCGTTTTCGATCTGTCCGAGTGACGGATTGCAGTAAATTTCAACATTATACAGCTATCAAATCTGAAGGAATTCTCGGATGACGAACGTTATCTTCGAGACCGGTGAGATTATTGAAGTCGGTGAAAACCGCTCATATGGAAATAGCCGGTTCTACACACACATCGAATTGCAGCGTGCCGATGGCTCCAAAGTCCGGCTGGACGATGTCGCAGTCTCGTTCATGGTTACTCCGAAGCTCTTGACGAGTGCGGTCGCCCTGAACCTCGCCAAGCCCCCGATCGCTACAATTGCTTTCGTGCATGAAAAGGGGCAGATGCTTGACAAGCCGGTCATCCTCGGCGGCAAGTCTACAGGTCACCACTTCAAGAATCTTGTTCTTGGCTATGCCAGTGAAAACACCTACGGGATTGAGCGCGGAGTTTCCGCAGGACTGCTGCTGTTCTCGAAGATTGCAACCGTGTTGCTTGCACTCTTATGCGTCTACATTTTCATGGCCGGCTGGTGGTTGATTGTCCTGGTTCTTCCGGCACTTGCGTTGATCGTGTCAGCTTTGTCGTGGCATCAACTTATCCGCTTCCAGAAGATCTCCGACGTCATTAAATCCAGGTTCGTTGAAATGGGGTACATCGACGGCACTACGACCGTATATTCGTAGGACGATCCCGCCGGGGGGTTGCTCCAGACCCAGGAATCGCACTGCCGGCGGTTTGCAGTCGATACACGTTGCCGTAGATGACCGTTGGATCCAAACCCTTGCCGCTGGAGCCTCCCGGCGACAAGGCACCAACTTCCCTGGGAAACTTCGATCACTGTTCTCCAGCCGCTGACGATGTCGCCTACTGCGAGCATTTCTCGCCAACGTCGCCAAGGTCGTCAGCCGCTCTCGGCTTTGCGCCGAAGACCATTAGCTTCACCGATGGGGTGTCTCAAAGGTGATATCCATAGAAATTCGGGAGGCCAAATCTGCGCGTGTAGACGCTTCTGCATGTGATCTTTCAGAGGAGCCTCTGTGATCGCAGCGTCATCCTTAGACTTAAATGTGATCTTTAATGTTGACGCACAACGAATTGATATCGTTGAAAAAGTGGTGGGTGATGTAGGGCTCGAACCTACGACCCGCTGATTAAGAGTCAGCTGCTCTACCAACTGAGCTAATCACCCAAGAACCATCTGTGCGAGGCGTGCTCGCCAGCGGTGTGAGGGCGTATAAAGGGGATCGTTCGGCTTGTCCAGCGGCTCGGTGAAAATTATTCGCCCGACCGGGCAAAAAATCCATGAGGTCGGATTTTGCGCCTGACGGAAACCTCTCCGCAGCTGGATAAGCGACGCAAAAACGAAAAGTTTCAAAGTCTTAATGCGTCACAATATCGCAATCATCGACAAGCGGCGAAATTCAAAGATAGAGCGTGCCTTCCGCGACCTTGATCGCCTGGCCGCCGATGCGGGCCCTGGCGATCTCCCCCTCCTTCACGTCGATATGCAGATGGATCAGGGACGGACGCCCCATCTCCACCCCCTGCTCCACCAGCACCGGGTGATGGCCGTCCGGCAGCGCATCGAAATGCCGGATTGCGCCCGAGAGTGCAGCGACCGCGGCACCCGTGGCTGGATCCTCGGAAATCCCCATGTCGGGCGAGAACATCCGGGCATGGAACTTTGCCTGATGGTTCACGCCGCTGCGGCAATAGACATATGCCGATGCAAGCGCGCCCTCGACGAACGGCGCTGACTTTTCCCACAATGCCGTGTCGAATTCGAGGTTCTGCACCGTCGCCAGATTGTGCAGCGGAATCATCAGGAAGGGCACGCCGGCGCTCCAGATGGAGGCGACATGGTTCTCGAAACCGATATCCGTCGATTTGACGCTGAGCGCATCGGCGAGCCCCTGCCGGTCGAGCGGCAGCTCGATCCGCACCGGCTTTCGCGGCAGGTCGAATTCGGCAAACCCTGCCTCGCCGGCACGAAACCGCACGGCACAGCGCACCGGGCCGACATTTTCCTCCAGCACGCAGACAAGGTCCATGTCGAGCTGCCCACCAGACCCGTGATTGAGTTCGGCGAGCGCCACCGCCGTTCCGACGGTCGGATGCCCAGCGAAAGGCAGTTCGCGGCCCGGCGTGAAGATGCGCAGACGGGCTGCATAAGCGGCATTCGCGGAAGACTGAACGAACACCGTCTCGGAGAGGTTCATCTCCCTGGCGATCGCCTGCATTGTCTCGTCGGCAAGGTCGTCTCCATCGACGATCACCGCCAGCGGATTGCCGGCAAGTCGTCTATCGGTGAAGACATCATAGATGCTGTAGCGACGGGCCAACCACACCTCCTCGTGTTTCGATGGCGCCAAACTGCCCGACCGGTCGGCTCAAAGCAACCCCTGTTCAGCGCATCGAACGGCCGAAAAACAGGTCGAGAATCGGGAACATCAACGGGCTGTAGGGATGCGCGCCGCGATCGGCCGAGCGGATCGCCATCGCGCCGGCAATCTCCTTTTCCTCGTCATGCAACATATGTTCGGCGATGCGTGCCAGCATCTCCTGCGCCGTAAGATCGAAGCGATAGAAGCGGAAACCGACGACCCGGTGCACGCTGTAGCTGGCGAAAATCTGCCGATCCGCCTTCGCCTCGGCGAGATCGAGGCCGGTTTCTTCCCGAACTTCACGGTACATATTGGCCTCGAGATCGAGCTTTCCGTCGACGATGTCCAGAAGATCGAGCGAACCGGCAGCGCAATAGACCTGACCCGGATTGGCGGTCCTTTCGCTCATCCGGACGGCGATGATTGCCCCATCGGACGAGACGGGCACGGCGAAGCCAAAGAGGTGAAAAGCGCCGGCCGGATCGGGCTGTTTCCGCCACCACAAGAGTGTCGAATAGGGGATGACATGCGCCTCGCCGATGATCACGCCGTCCCGGAACGAAAGCCTGTTCTGCAGCACTATCTGGCCGTTGAAGAGATGCGGATTGGCCGCTGATTCCCGCGCCCAGTTCTCCTCGATATCGTCCCGGTGCGCGAGATAGATCGGATGTGCTCCGGGCAGGACCGAAAGATCGAAAGCCTCGACCTCGAAGACGGTATTTTCAGGCGGCCAGCCGCTGATCGTCTGGATGGTCATCGAAGCTCCAGAGACATCACGACGGGGCAATGGTCCGATGCCTTCGGCCGATCCCAGCCGATGCGCGGAAACCGCTCGACCTCCTGTCCCGGCGGAAAGACGGTGCGATAAGGTTGGCCACCGCGGATGATCTCCGGCACGCTATCGGCGTTGTACTCGGCGAGCGCCGGCGACAGCCAGATATAATCGAGCTGACAGAGATGCTGCTCCTCCGGACCGCGTGCATGATACAGCGTCCAGCGATCCATCACATCGCGGCGACTGACGGGGTTCACAACGAAACCGTCGTCGGTAAAGACGTTGAGCGCACTCACTTCTTCGCGCCGAGGCTCGAATCGGTAGCCTTCGCGGCGGGTGCCGATCACCTGCACCTTTTCCTGATAATCGTTCATGTCGCCGCAGATGGCGAAGGTATTGTCCGCCGTTCGCCCCTTGCCGAAACGACGTTCGACGATCTGGCTCACCGCTTTTGCCTCCGCAATGCGGATCGCCATCGTGCCCGTGCGGCCGTCCTGGCCGTCGCGGGCATTCCCCATGGATTTGAAATGCACGACGAACAGCGAGAAAGGCTTGCCCCCGATCGTCAGCTCCAGTTCCAGGCAGTCGCGCTTGAAGATCTTGTCATGCGCCTGGTTGCTGAGCGCCAGTTCGTCGTTGAAGAGGCCGAGATCCTGATAGGTCAGCATCGCGTGACTGCGCACGTCCTGCACCTCGATCTTTTCGCCGCTGCGGGTTTCCTCACGCATCAATACGGCCACATCGATGCCGCGCGTATCATTGCCTTCGACCAGATACTTCTGGCGATAGCCGTTGCCGACCATGCGGTAGAGATAGCCATATTCGAAGGCCTGCAGGGCCGGCATGCTGTCGACCTCCTGAAGGCAGAGGATGTCGGCATCCGCGTCGGCGATCGCCAGCGCTGAAAGCTGCCGGGTGTCGTCAGTCTCGGCGATCATGCGGGCCTGTTCGAGCTGCTGGTAGACCGCCTTGTCCTGCACATCGTAGAGCCGCAGCACCCGGTCCTGCCGAAGCTGGTTGCGCCAGCCGGAAAAATCGAAACGCGTCATCAGGTTTTCAATGTTGAAGGTGCCGAGACGTAGAGACATCGAATCCATCCTGCTGCAGCCTTCACCTTAACCGCCGGTGCTCGTAATAAAAACGAATGAATCGAGAAATTTAAGTCGTCATTATCGGCAACCCACAAAGTCGGTTGCAGAAATTCGGTACCGATGCGACCTTCAGGCCAGCGGCACTATTGTGATCGGGGTACGATCTGCCGTCGGGGGTTCTTGTACATGAAACGCATAATTCTGGCATCTCTGTCCTTCTGTGCTCTGTTCGCCGGTGCCGGCCAGTCGATGGCGGACGGATTTGGCGCCATCGCCTATTCGCCGCGCACGGGTGCGCTCGGCTGGTCCTACGATCATGCAACCCGCCGAAGCGCCGAACGGACCGCACAGTCCAATTGCGACGCCAGCGACTGCCGGATCGCAATCTGGTTCGATCAGGCTTGCGGCGCCGTCGCCAAGGGTCCTGACGGCTGGGGCTCGGGCTGGGGTTACAACCGCAGGGAGGCCGAAAACCAGGCGATCGGCTCCTGCCGCCAGAACAGCCGCGGCTGCAGGGTCATCCGGTGGCAATGTTCCGGAGCCCGATAAGGCCGGCGGTTTAAAGACGCCAGGCCGAGCGGATGACGACGGCGAGCCTGTCCCCGGACTTTACCGGATGGCGGCTGAAGGCGCGCAGTGTCTGCCCATCCGGCAAGGCAAGGCGCAAGGCATAACGCTCGCCTTCGAACAGAACCGACAGCACCGTCACCGCGGCACCCCCGGCGGCGATCTCGACATCCTGCGGGCGCACGAGAATGTCGGCGCAAGTCCGTTCCGTGCGATCCGCCAGAATGTCCTGCATGGCCGGCCATTCGAGAAGCCGCCTGTCACCGGCAGGTGACGGCAGCGACAGGATCGACCCCTGCCCCACGAGACCGCCGACCAGCCGGCCCTCCGGCCGCGCATAGATCTCCTCCGGCGTCGCCACCTGCAGCAGCCGGCCCTCGGACATTACCGCGACGTCGGTCGCCAGCGCCATCGCTTCCGCCTGGTCATGGGTGACATAGATCATCGTTGCGCCCGACCGGGCATGAAACTCGCGAAACGTCTCTTCCATTTCCTGGCGCAGGTGCCGGTCGAGATTGGCAAGCGGCTCGTCGAGCAGCACGACATCCGGTTCGGTGACGAGGCAGCGGGCAAGCGCCACGCGCTGCCGCTGTCCGCCGGAAAGATCGGCGGGGCGCCGGTCGGCATAGGTTTCGAGGTGGACGGCGGCAAGCGCCTCCCTCACCTTGCGGTCGCGCTTCTCGCCCGAAATGCCACGAACCTTGAGCGGATAACCGACATTCTCCGCGACGCTCATATGCGGCCAGAGCGCATAGGACTGGAAGACCATCGCCATGTTGCGATGTTCTGGCGGCACCATCTCGCTCGCGTCCGCCAACACCCGCTCGCCGAGCAGGATCGAGCCGTCGCTCGGCTGTTCAAAGCCGGCGATCATCCGGAGCACCGTCGTCTTACCGCAGCCGGAAGGCCCCAGCAGCGCCAGGAAGCCCCCTTCCCGCACCGTCAGCGATACGTCGTTGACGGCCGCCCGGCCGCCCAGATCGAATGTTTTCGAGAGGCGGTTAAGGATCAGCTTCGCCACGGGACCACACCTTTTGGCAGACGTTTCGCCATCAGTTCCAGCACGATCATCATCGCGATCACCATGACGACGACGAGGACGGAAAGTGCGGCGGCGATGTTGAAACTGCCGCTGTCATCGAGATTGTAGATCAGCACGCCGAGCGTCTGGGTGCCCGCCGACCAGAGCAGCGCCGAGACGGTCAGTTCGTTGCAGGCGATCAGGAAGACGAGGATCACCGAGGCGCCCGCGGCCGGTGCCACCAGGGGCACGAGAATATCGGCGAGACGGCGGGCAAAACCTGCGCCGGAAAGCCGCGCGGCCTCTTCAAGGGAGGGATCGAGCTGGCGGAACGCGCTGACCACCGGTTTCAGGCTGACGGCGAAGAAGCTGGAGAAATAGGCGATCAGGATGATCCAGATCGTCCCGTAGATGGAGATGCCGATCACCGGAATGGGCGCGGCGAACAGCAGGATGAAGGCGACTGCCAGCACGATGCCCGGCAGCGCATAGGGAATTTCCGCCAGCGCCGAGATGACGCCCACGAAGCGGCTCTTGCTGCGCACCAGAAAATAGCCGGTCAGCACCGTCACCACCAGGAGACCGAAGGCGGTGGCAAGCGACAGCGAGAGGGAATTGGTGAACGCGATGCGCGTCGCCGCCTGGCGGAAGAGGATTTCCTCATAGGCTTTCGTAGTCGCGGTCGCCGTGCTGAGCGGCACGCCATAGGCAGGCGCCAGCGAACTTGCGACGAGGGCAATGAGCGGCATGAAGAGGATCAGGAAGATCGTCAGCCAGAGCAGCAGTTCGGCAAGCCATCGCCAGGCGCCAAGCCGGAACACCGCGACCTGTCCCGACAGGCCGATGACGCGATAGTCGCGGCCGCGCAGCACCCGTGCCTCGACCATCAGCCCGACGACCGACAGTATGGCGATCAAGGCGGACAGGACGGAGATATCCGCGAACGTGCGAGGACCGAAAGCGGCAAATTTTGAATAGATCAGGGTCGGCAACGTGTAGATCCCGGCAGGAATGCCGAGGATCGCCGGAATCCCGAAATTGCCGACGCAGGATACGAAAGCGATCGCCGCCCCCGCCGCAAAACCGGGCAGAGACAGCGGCAGGATGACGTCCTTCAGGACCTGCCAGGACGACGCGCCGGAAAGCCTTGCCGCCTCTACACCGTCGCGCGGCAACGCCAGAAGCCCGGCCCGCAGCGACAGGTAGACCAGTGCCGCATTCTGTACGCCGTAGAGCAGCGCGATGCCGCCCACCGAATAGAGCGGCTGCGGTGAGCCGAGCGGCGGCGCTAGCCCTAGCGCCTTCAGGAGCGCACTCGAAGGACCCGTCATGCCGATCCAGGATAGCGCCGTCACCTGCGGCGGGATCATCGTCGGCAGCATGAACAGGAAACCGAGAAGAGCCTTGCCGCGGATGTCGAATAGCGTCAGCAGCAGCGCGAAACCGCCGCCCAGGACCACGGCCGCGATCATGCCGAAGAAGGAGGTCGACAACGTATCGTAGACCGACCGCCACAGGCCCGGATCGGACAGCAACTCGCTCGCCCCGCCGTGGAAGGCTGACATGATACCGGTTGCGGCAAGCCGGCCGAGCGGCAGCACGCTCAGGCAGAAGATCACGGTTATGACAAAGGGAAACAGCCAGCGTGGCTGGCCGTTTCCCCGATTTCGAGATTGTCTCATAAGGCGCTTATATCAGCCTTTGATGCCGAAAATATCCGCGAAGGCCTTGACGTCCTTCTCGGAGTTCTTGAGCGCATCGGGGGCATTGATCGGCAGAAGCTTGATCGTATCGCGAGCCGGGAAACCGGGCGGCACGGCCATGCCGTTGCGTGCCGGAATGTAGCCGAGCTTCAGGAAGCCCTCCTGGCCCTTCTGGGAAAGCACGTAGTCGATGAACTTCTTGGCATTGTCAGCATGCTTGGTGGAGGCCAGGATCGCGGCCGGCTCGGTCACCGCAGATACGCCTTCCTTCGGGAACACGAACTCGACGGGAGCGCCCTTCGCCTTTTCGCGGATCGGTAGGTAATCGACCACGAAGCCATAGGCCTTCTCGCCCGAAGCGACGGATTTCAGGATCGCACCGTTGCCGCCCGCGGCAATCGCGCCGTTTGCCTTGAGGTTCTTGTAATAATCCCAGCCGAGGCCGGATACGCCGGCGAGCGTCTGTGCGTGGATGAGGGCTGCACCCGAAGCGAGCGGGCTCGGCATCGTCACGAGGCCCTTGGCCTCCGGCTTGGCAAGGTCCGCCCAGCTGGCCGGCTTCATCGCGGCCTGGGTATTGTAGATGATGCCGGTGGTGATCAGCTTGGTCGAATAGTAGAAGCCGTCGGCGTCATAAAGCGCCTTGTCGTAATTGGCGGCTTCCGGCGACTTGTAGGCCACCAGCTGGCCGGCCTGCTTCATCCGCTCGAGCGTCACCGTGTCGGCGATCAGGAGAACGTCGGCTGCCGGATTGCCGGCCTGGATCTCGGCATTGAGCTTGGCCATGATCTGCGGCGTCCCGTCGCGCACCCACTGTACGTCGAGGCCCGGATTGGCAGCCTTGAAACCATCAACGGTCGCCTGCGCGTCCTCATTCGGCTGGCTGGTATAAAGCACGAGATCGGCGGCCTCGGCGGCGCCGGCAATCATGCCAAAAGCCACGAGGGCGGTGAAAGCGGAAAGAAGGTTCTTCATCGGAGCGTCCCTGTTCGAACATAAGCTGCGGACGATAAGCATTCCTGCTTGACAGCCATGTGACAGGCTGTGGAGCGACATCGCCTTAGGGCGTGTTTTACCAGCGGCTTACAAGATTCGAAGACTAAATTTACTGTGCTCAGATCATTCCCGCACAACGACGGCGCAAAACGCGGGCCTTCAATTGTTTCGCAACCTAATCCTGCCATCTCGTCCACCAGGGTATATTTCGGGGACGCAAGATGAAAAGCCGGGCAAACTGGGGCGCGCAGCTGCGCTATGGGTTCGACAAGAGCATGGCGGGCGGCGCGATCGCGCTGATCGGCTGGCTGGCGCTGATATCGCTGGTGGTGATCATGATCGCCGGCGCTATTCTCGCCGTAACCGGCATTGCGCCGGAAGGTGCCGAGCCGCTGGGCTTCGTCGAAGGCACGTGGGAATCGCTGATGCGCACCTTCGATGCCGGCACCATGGGCGCCGACCAGGGTTGGAGCTTCCGCATCATCATGCTGCTGGTCACGATCGCCGGCATCTTCGTCTTCTCGGCACTCATCGGCGTCATCTCATCAGGCTTGGAAGACAAGCTCGACGACCTGCGCAAGGGCCGTTCGCGGGTGCTCGAAACCGAGCATACGATCATCCTTAACTGGTCGCCCTCGATCTTCGACGTCATCTCGGAACTCGTCATCGCCAACCAGAGCCGCCGCAACCCTCGCATCGTCATCATGGCGAACAAGGACAAGGTGGAGATGGAAGACGAGATCGCCACCAAAGTCGTCGATCGCAAGAACACCAAGATCATCTGCCGCAGCGGCGACCCGACCGACCTCTACGATCTCGGCATCGTCAATCCGCAAACCTCGCGATCGATCATCGTGCTGTCACCGGAAGGTGAGGACGCGGACCCGCAGGTGATCAAGACGGTGCTTGCGCTGGTGAACGATCCCAACCGGCGGACAGAAAAATACATGATTGCCGCCGAAATCCGCGACGCCGACAACGCCGAAGTCGCAAGGATCGTCGGCGGTAGCGAAATGCAGCTGGTGCTCGCCGACGACCTGATCGCCCGCATCGTCGTCCATACCAGCCGCCAGGCGGGCTTGAGCGCCGTCTATTCCGAACTGCTCGATTTCGACGGCTGCGAGATCTACACGCTCGAACAGCCCGACCTCGTCGGAAAATCCTTCGGCAATGCCGTGCTGGCCTACGACAAGAGCACCCTGATCGGTCTCTGCGACAAGGACGGCGCCATTCATCTCAACCCCAATCCCAACCAGGTGATCGCCGCCGGTGATCGCGCGGTCATCATCGCCGAAGATGACGACTCGATCAAAACCTGGTCCGGCGACATGGGCATCGACAAGAATGCCATCAAGGCGATCGTCAAGCGAGCCAAGACCGCGGAGCGCACGCTGATCCTCGGCTGGAATCGCCGCGGCCCGATCATCGCGACCGAACTTGCCCGCTATGTGGCGCCCGGCTCGCGGCTGACGATCGCCGCCGACACGCCGGAATTCGAAGGGGAAGTCGCCTCACTGAACCTCGACAGGTCCGTGCTTGCCGTCGATCACCGGGTGATCGACACCAGCAGCCGCCCGGCGCTCGACGCGCTCGACATCCCCTCCTACGACCACGTCCTTGTTCTCGGCTACAGCGACAGCATGATGGCGCAATCGGCCGATACGCGCACGCTGATCACTCTTTTGCAGCTCCGCAAGATCGGCGAGACGGCCGGCAAGCATGTCAGCGTCGTCAGCGAGATGATCGACGTTCGCAACCGCGAGCTTGCGGAAGTGACCCGCGCCGAGGATTTCGTCGTCAGCAATAAGCTGGTCAGCCTGATGCTCGCTCAAGCCTCCGAAAACGAATCGATGGCGGCGATCTTCGAAGAGCTTCTGGATGAGGCCGGCTCCGAGATCTACATGCGGCCGATGAGTGATTATGTCGATATTTCGAAGCCCGTAAACTTCTTCACTGTAGCGCTGGCAGCCCTTCGCCGCGGCGAAATCGCCATCGGCCACCGCCGCCAGCGGCCGGGCGCCGCCGATGTCAGGAATCTCGGCGGCGTGGTCGTCAATCCGCCCCGCGCCGAAATGACCTCCTATGCGGACAGCGACATGCTCATCGTCCTCGCCGCCGACTAACAGGACAGTCGAAGAAGGTCGACCAACAAAAAAGCCTGCCGTTTATCCGCGGCAGGCTTTTTCATACCCAAATGTTTCCTAGGCTCAGGCGGCCGTCCGGATTGCGTTGGAGACCAGGCGGCCGAGCCGCTTGATACCCTCGTCGATCATCGCCTCGTCGGCGCAGGAGAAACTCATGCGCAGCGTATTGGCATTGCTGCCGTCCGCGTAGAACGCCTTGCCCGGAACGAAGGCGACTTTTTCCGTGGCGATCGATTTCGCCAGCAGCTCCGCACCGTCCATGCCTTCCGGCAAGGTCACCCACACGAACATACCGCCTTCCGGGCGCGTCCAGGTGGCGGTCTTCGGCATGTATTTGTCGAGTGCCGCCAGCATGGCATCGCGGCGCTTGCTGTAGACGGCCCTGATCTTGGCGACCTGGGCGTCGAAACCACGCGAGGCGACGTGCTCGATGGCGATCTGGTTGATCGTCGAGGAATGCAGGTCGGCCGCCTGCTTCATCAGCACCAGCTTGCGGATGACCGGCATCGCCGCGACGACGAAACCGACGCGCAGGCCCGGCGCCAGCGTCTTCGAAAAGCTGCCGCTGTAGATGGTGCGGGTGTTTTCGATGCCGCCCCGGCGGGCAATGTCGAGCGCCATGATCGGCGGAATGGCCTCGCCGTCATAGCGCAGGTGCTGGTAGGCGGCGTCCTCGAGGATTGCGATATCGAGTTCGTCGGCAAGCGCCAGCAGCTTTTCGCGGGCCGCCAGGTCGATCGTCTCGCCGGTCGGATTGGAAAAATCGGCAGACAGATAGGCGAACTTGACGGCGCCGCCGGTCTTGGCCGCGGTGTCGCGATAGGCTTCCGGCGTGCGGTTGCCGTTCAGCGAGAGCTGGTCGTAATTCGGCTCATAGGCATTGAAGGCCGAAAGTGCGCCGAGATAAGTCGGCCAGGTCACGAGGGCCGTGTCGTTCGGCGACAGGAACAGCTTGCCGAGATAATCGAGCGCCTGCTGCGATCCCGACGTGATGAACACGTTGTCGGGCGTGCAGTCGATACCGATCTTGGCGACGTCGCGGGCGATCCATTCGCGCAACGGCTTATAGCCTTCGCTGACCGAGTACTGCAGCGCCGACCCGACCTGCGCACTCGAAAAAATGTCCGCATAGGCTTCCTTGAAGGCCACGTCCGGAAACAGCGCCGGATCCGGAATGCCGCCTGCGAAAGAGATGATATCGGGCTGGTCGAGCAGCTTCAGCAGCTCGCGGATTTCAGAGGCGCGCATGCGGCTGGAGCGCGTCGCAAAGATTTGTTCCCAATCAAGCACGGGATGTTTCCTCTTATTTCAATTTTCTATGCCCAATCTTTACACAAAGACCGATAGGTCAGCAAGACTGACCTATCGCCGTTGCTGCGATTTTTTTTGGACCATTGTGCTTTACCACGAACCGACCTATCTTACCAATGAGCGATCGATGTGCTGGAGGTAAGATCATGGCGACGGCAACCTTATCCTCGAAATTCCAGATTTCCATACCCAAGGAAATCCGCGAAAAGCATAATTGGCAAGCTGGGCAGCAATTTGCCTTCATCCCGCAAGGCAAAGGGGTCATTCTCGTGCCGGTGCCGACCCGCGAGGAACTTTACGGCATGGCCAAAGGTGCCGACACCTCGAATTACCGCGACAGGAACGATCGATACTGATGGCTCGCGTCATCGACAGTTCAGCATGGATCGAGTGGCTTTCCAAGACCGCTACCGGCGTTCACATGAATGCCCAGATTCCTCAGATTTCCGAGTGTATAGTGCCGACAATCGTTCAGTTAGAGGTTTTCAAATGGCTGGAGCGAGAGCGCAACACGAGCGAGGCCCAAGGTTTCCTGGCCTATACGACGTTCGGGCAAGTCTTCGTCTTGGATACGAATGTAGCCAAGGAAGCTGCAAGGTTGTCAGCCGAATTCAAGCTTTCGACAGCCGATGCGATCATTTATGCGACCGCCCGTCTTAGCGATTCAGACCTTCTGACCTGCGACCGGCATTTCGAACATCTGCCGCATGTCACCTATGTTCAGAAATCGGGGGCGGAGCGTTAGCCCCACCCCCGAATTTGAAAGGCTTAGTTGACGCTCTTGTCGACCAGCTTGTTCTTGCCGATCCAGGGCATCATGCCGCGCAGCTTGGCGCCGACTTCCTCGATCTGGTGGCTGTCGTTCATGCGGCGGATGCCCTTGAAGCGCGAGCCGCCCGCACGGTATTCCTGCATCCAGTCCGAAGTGAACTTGCCGGTCTGAATGTCCTTCAGGACCCGCTTCATCTCGGCCTTGGTTTCTTCGGTGATGATGCGCGGGCCGGTGACGTATTCGCCCCACTCGGCCGTGTTGGAGATCGAGTAGTTCATGTTGGCGATGCCGCCTTCATAGATCAGGTCGACGATCAGCTTCACTTCGTGCAGGCATTCGAAATAAGCCATTTCCGGCGCGTAGCCAGCTTCGGTCAGGGTTTCGAAACCGGCACGGATGAGTTCGACGAGACCGCCGCAGAGAACGACCTGTTCGCCGAAGAGATCGGTTTCGCATTCTTCGCGGAAGTTGGTTTCGATGATGCCCGAACGACCGCCGCCGACGCCGCAGGCGTAGGAGAGAGCGAGTTCAAGCGCGTTGCCGGAAGCGTTCTGGTGAACGGCAACGAGGCAGGGAACGCCGCCGCCCTTCTGGTATTCGCCGCGAACCGTGTGGCCCGGGCCCTTCGGCGCGATCATGACGACGTCGACCGAGGTCTTCGGCTCGATGAGGCCGAAATGGATGTTGAGGCCGTGTGCGAAGGCGATTGCCGCGCCGTCGCGGATGTTGCCGGCAATTTCGGCCTTGTAGATGTCGGCCTGGAGTTCGTCCGGGGTCGCCATCATCATCAGGTCGGCCCACTTGGCGGCCTCGGCAACGGTCATCACCTTGAAGCCGTCGGCTTCGGCCTTCTTGATGGTCCCGGAACCGGCCTTGAGCGCGATCACGACGTTCTTGGCGCCCGAGTCCTTGAGGTTCAGCGCGTGTGCGCGACCCTGGCTACCGTAGCCGATGATGGCAACGTTCTTGGACTTGATGAGGTTGATATCGGCATCCCGATCATAATAAACGCGCATCGTTTTTTCCTTCCCTATGCGTGAGGTCTGTTGATGATTGTTATCGTCCAGCGGAGACGCCGAGCACGTCTGCCGATTGTTTCTGCGTGCCGTGCAGCGTGAGGAACGAAGCGACCGCCCTCTCTGCCTGGCGCGCATTGTCCTTGAGGCCGGGTTCGCCGAGCAGCATGCGCACATGCAGGTCGGAAACGATCAGGCCGTAAAGCGTGTGATAGGCGGCGTCCGCATTGTCGAAGCGCAGCAGCCCTGCCCTCTTTCCCTGGTCGATCAGCGCCATGGCACGGCGATCAATCTGCCGGCGGCCGTGTTCGAGCAGAAGCTTGCCGAGCTTCGATCCTTCCCGGGTCGCCTGGCCGATCGCCAGCCGGTTCAGCGCCAGCGAAACGTCGCCGGCCAGAACCTCCAGCAGATCGCGGGCAAAAAGTTCGAGGTGGTCGCGCAGGAGATCAGCGGTCAGCCGCTCGCCGGAACGCTCAAAGGTGCGCACCTTGCTCGCCTGATGGGCGATCATCGCCGCCAGCAGGCCTTCGCGATCGCCAAACCACTTGTAGAGGCTTTCCTTGGAGCAATTGGCGGCGCGGGCAAGACCGGAGGTCGTCAGCGCCTTCTCGCCGCCTTCCACGAGCAGCCGAAGCGCCTGTTCCAGAACGGCGTTCTGGCGCGGCGAAAATTCGGGCATGTCGGTGGCGTCGGCTCTCACGTTCTCAAATCCTTTTGCGTACCGTACGGTACGGTTCTGCTCGTATAAAGCATCCGCCGCAGCCGTCAAGTCCGTTCTTCGAGCTGCCGCAACGACAAGGCGCTGAGGTTTCCCGGCTGATCCACGAGGGTTTAAGCCTCGCTATTCCGCGGCAGCCAGGATAGCACCCACGTCACGCAGCGGTGACACACCGTAGAGCCGGCTGTATTCGCGGCTGAACTGCGACGGGCTCTGGTAGCCGACCCGGTGGCCGGCGCTGCCAACATCCAGCCCTTCCAGCAGCATCAGCCGCCGCGCCTCATGCAGGCGCAGCTTCTTCTGGAACTGCACCGGCGTCATCGCGGTCACCGACTTGAAATGGTGGTGCAGCGAAGATGGACTCATGCCCACATGGTCCGCCAGGTCCTCGATCCGCAGCGGCCGGTGGAAATTGGCGCGCAGCCAGGCGACGGCGCGGGCGATCCGGTTGCTGCGGCTTTCGGCGGTCGCGATATGAATGAGCCGTGGGCCATCCGGCCCGGAGAGGACACGATAGAGAATTTCCTGCTCGATCAGCGGCGCCATGGCGGGAATATCCGCGGGCCGATCGAGGAGCCGAAGCAGCCTTGTCGCGGCATCGAGAAGTTCCGGTGGCGCGACATTGGAGACGATGCCGCGCATGGCATCGGTGTCGGAACCAAGCCGGGGAACGTCTACCCGCTCCAGCAGCGCGGACAGGCGGTCCGTATCGATGGCAAGCGCGAAACATAAGTGCGGCACCTCCGGGCTTGCGACCGTGACGCGCGAGGTCACCGGCAATTCGATCGAGGTGAGAAGATAATCGCCGACGCCGTAGGCAATCATCTCGTCCCCCAGCTTGACGCTCTTGGTGCCTTGCAGGACCAAACCGATGCAGGGCCGGTAATCCATATAGAGCGGTGCGGTTGGGACCGTCCGCCGGCTGAGCATCAGATTTCCAACGGCCGTGAACACTTCCCCATCCTTCTGAACGTGCCGCGCGGCAATCGAGGCCGCCTCGTGATAGGGATTGAAGGGCAGTGTCATGGAGCCTCCGGGATGAGCAGATGAGCGCTTTTCCTATGCCGACTTGCCGATGAAACCAACAGGCGGGCAATCACTTTTGCAGGATCGTGCAAAAAGCTCGCAGGATCGCTCTAACGCCGTTGCGAGGTCCGGAGGCATAGTCCGCGCGTCCAATTCCCTCCCAACCAACAGATGAATGGAGCTCCCATGGCTATTGCAAAAGGCTATGCCGCTACCGACGCGTCGAAACCACTGACGCCCTTCACCTTCGAGCGCCGCGAACCCAATGACGATGACGTCGTCATCTCGGTGCAGTATTGCGGCGTCTGCCATTCGGACATCCACCAGGCCCGCAACGAATGGGGCAACTCCCGCTTTCCGATGGTGCCGGGCCATGAAGTGGCCGGCGTCGTTTCGGCCGTCGGCTCCACGGTCACCAAGTTCAAGGTCGGCGACCGTGTCGGTGTCGGCTGCTTCGTGAATTCCTGCATCGGCTGCGCTACCCGCGACCTCGACTACGAACATTTCCTGCCGGGCCTCACCCAGACCTATAACGACGTCGAGGCCGATGGCACGACGCCGACCTATGGCGGTTATTCGGACCAGATTGTCGTCAAGGAAGGTTACGTCCTCTCCTTCCCGGACAATATTCCGCTCGACGCCGGCGCCCCGCTGCTTTGCGCCGGTATCACGCTCTACTCGCCGCTGCGCCACTGGAAGGCCGGTCCCGGTATGAAGGTCGCGATCGTCGGCATGGGCGGCCTCGGCCACATGGGCGTCAAGCTCGGTGCGGCCATGGGCGCCGATATCACCGTGCTCAGCCAGACGCTGTCGAAAAAGGAAGACGGCCTGAGGCTCGGCGCCAAGGACTATTACGCCACCAGCGATGCCGAGACATTCACCAAGCTTGCCGGCACATTCGACCTGATCATCTGCACGGTCGGCACGACGATCGACTGGAACGCCTATCTCGGCCTCCTGAAGTTCGACGGCTCCATGGTGCTGGTCGGCGTCCCGGAACATGCGGTTCCGGTCCATGCCTTCTCGGTTATCGGCGGCCGCAAGAGCCTCTCTGGCTCGATGATCGGCTCGATCAAGGAAACCCAGGAAATGCTGGATTTCTGCGGCGAGCACGGCATCACGTCCGAGATCGAGAAGATCAACATCCAGGATATCAACGAAGCCTACGAGCGCGTCATCAAGAGCGACGTGCGCTACCGCTTCGTCATCGACATCGCCTCGCTGGCGGCCTGATCGAAAACGCGTCAACAAACAACAGGGCGGCTTCCGGGCCGCTCTGCCAGCCGATGATGTACCGGTCGCAAAGCCTAACCTCCGGCCGAACTCAAAGACGGCCCGTGCCGCACTAGCTCGTCGAAAAGATTATCCACGGCATGCGGATCGGCCGCATCAACGATCCTCAGCCCGTTTTCCCGAGCCGCTTTGTGCATTTCCGCATTGTCGTGAACGGAACGCTCAATAAACGCGTCGAACATAGCTCGATCGTCCCCCCCGGCCTGCAGATATCCCGCCTCGGCTCGCATTCTCTCCCGCAGGAAATCTGTATCGGCATGGAGACATATCCCGACAAGCGTCTCCGAAACGAGCGGCGCGATGAATTCAGGCCGCAGTGCCGATCCTTCCAGCACAAATGGTTTTCGAGCTTCTATCTCGCCGTCGATCATTCGCTTCAGGCCGGGCCACATGTTTTCGTGATGCACCCTCAGGAACCAGTAGATCGTCTTCGGCGAAAGGCGCCTATAATACTCGGCCACAGGTGGACGGACGCTCGGCCACGGCCGCCCTGGATGCCGCCCGAGACTATCGGTCGATACCATGTTCAAGTTGAGCGTCTCGGCCAGACGTTTTGCCAGCGTCGTTTTGCCGACATGCGAGCTTCCAGCGATCAATATGCCTGACAAGCCTTGATCCATAGCGGGCTCGATCAGGCGAGTTCGCTCTCGTCGTATTTCACCCGCGCGGCTTTCACCGACGGATGATTGGCTTCCGCCCATTGCAGCACCTTGGAAAGCGGCTCGAAGAGCGAGCGTCCGAGATCAGTCATCCGGTATTCGACGCTCGGTGGTTTGGTCGGAAACACTTCGCGTTCGATATAACCGTCGCGCTGCAGGTCACGCAGCGTCTGGGTCAGCATCCGCTGGGAAATATCCGGCACCAGCCGGCGAAGCTCGCCGAAGCGATAGGGCTGGCGCGCCAAGGCCCCGAGAAGCAGCGTCGACCATTTGCCGGCAATCCGGTCGATAACGTCCCGGACCGGACAATTATCCATGTTCCATCCGGACGTATCGCATTCCTTGCCATCCAGCATCGGCTTACGGCTTGCATTGAGGGCCATGGAGGTGGTTCCCTTGAAGTAACGATCTCCCTGGAAACTGCCTCCTTTACAGATCGAAGTCAATTCCTATTCTAGCGCTAGTCTCTTTTTGAGACCAACAATAATCGCCGCGCCGACAGGCCGGCCATCGCCAGGAAAGAAACCGCATGACCAAACTTCTCGTCACCGGCGCCGCCGGCCATCTGGGCCGCGCAGTGCTGCGTCACCTGCTGGAGACATCTAAGGTCGCTGCCGCCGACATCGTCGCTGCCAGCCGTGATCCGAACAAGCTCGCCGACCTTGCCGCCAGCGGCCTGGAAACCCGCGCAGCCGATTTCGACGACGAAGCCGGGCTCGTGAAGGCATTCACCGGTGTCGACCGCGTGCTGATCATTTCCACCGACGAACTGGCAACGCCCGGCAAGCGCATCACGCAGCACAGGAACGCCGTTTCCGCCGCCAAGAAGGCCGGCGTGAAGCACATCGTCTATACGTCCATGCCCAACCCGGACAAGTCGCTGGTCACCTTCGCACCGGATCATCTCGGCACGGAAGAGGCCATCAAGGCGAGCGGCGTCGCCTACACGATCCTGCGCAATTCCTGGTACCACGACAATTATCTGATGAGCATGCCGCACAATCTTCAGGTCGGCAAATGGTACACGTCCGTGGGTGCGGGCAAGATCACCACGATCAGCCGCGACGACTGCGCCCGTGCCGCAGCCGGTGCCCTTGCTAATCCGCGGGCCGGCAGCCACACCCTCACCCTCACCGGTTCGGAATCCCTGACGGCCAACGAAATCGCCGCCCGCGCGTCAACTGCCACCGGCAAGCCGCTTGAGGTCGTTGATGTCACCGACGAGCAGCTGACCCAGGGCCTTGCCGGCGCCGGCCTGCCCGCCTTCGTCGCAACTATGCTGGTCTCGGCGGATGCCAATATCCGCGCCGGCAATTTCGAACAGGTGACCAGCGATTATGAGACGCTGACCGGTCAGAAGCCGCAGACGCTCGCCGCCTATTTCGAGACCCAGAAGGCCGCCCTCGCCGCTTAGCATCTCGCCGGATTGCGGCTCTCCGAATTTCGCGATAATGAGATGGAGTTACCAAATTCCATCTCGTTTGGAGAAAAAATGCGCAAGATCGGCTTGATTGGCGGGATGAGTTTCGAAAGCACCGCGGTGTATTATCGGCTGATCAACGAGATGGTGCGCGACCGCCTCGGTGGTTTTGCGTCGGCCGATCTCCTGCTCCATTCCGTCAACTTTGCCGAAATCGTCGATATGCAGAAGGCCGGCCGCTGGGATCTGGCGGCCGAGCATCTTGCGGGCAGCGCGCGCAGGCTGAAGGCGGCCGGCGCGGAATGCGTGCTGATCTGCACCAACACCATGCATCTCGTCGCCCCGCAGGTACAGGCCGCGATCGACATACCGCTTATCCACATCATCGACGAGACCGCCAAGACGCTGACATCCAAAGGTCTGAGCCGCCCGCTCCTGCTTGCGACCCGCTACACGATGGAGCACGGCTTCTATACCGATCACATGAAGGGGCTCGGCGTCGATGTCATGGTGCCGGATGCGGACGATCGCACCGACATCCATAACATCATCTTCAACGAACTCTGCGCCGGCGCGGTTCTCGATACCTCCCGCACCCGGGCCATCGCCATGATCGAAAAGGCGAAGGCTGAAGGCGCCGACAGCATCATTCTCGGCTGCACGGAAATCTGCCTCCTGCTCGATCCGGCAGGCCTGCCCCTGCCCGGCATCGATTCCACCACCATCCATGCCAAGGCGGCCGTCGATTTCGCGCTTGGCCAGCCGGCCGTCAAACAGGCTGCAGCGTAAATTTATTTGACTCAGTCCAATAAATATATGACAGAGTCTCCCTAAAGGAGACTCTGCCGATGACCGATCCCGCCGTTCTCGATGCCGTTCGGGCCTTCAATCGTTTCTACACCAACAAGCTCGGCGTTCTCGCCAAGGGCTATCTCGACACCGATTACACGCTGACCGAAGCGCGTATCCTCTATGAGATGGGTGCCCGCAAACGGGTTTCGGCGACCGAGCTCAACCGCGATCTCGGCCTCGATCCCGCTTATCTCAGCCGCCTCCTCAAAAAATTCCGCGAGGTCGGCTTCATCGACAGCGAGCCGGATCCCGACGACAAGCGCAGCCAGATTCTCATTGTCACCGACAAGGGACAAGCCGAATACGAGACGCTCGGCGAACGTTCCCGCCAGCAGATCGCCAGGGATTTGAGGGAAGTGGACACGTTCGGCCACGAAAGACTGATCGGCTCGATGCAGGTGATCCGCAATATTCTCGACCCGCAGTCGGCCGCGCCAACACCGCCGGTCGTCATCCGTCCGCATCGTGTCGGTGACATGGGTTGGCTGATCGAAGCCCAGGCGGTCGCCTATGCGCGGGAATACGGCTGGAACGACAAGTTCGAGGGGTTGGTTGCCGAGGTCGCCGGCAAGTTCATCGCCAATTTCAACCCCGAGCGGGAGCGCTGCTGGATCGCCGAACGCGACGGCAAACGTGTCGGCTCGGTGGTCGTGGCGGATGGCGGCGGCGACACAGCCAAGCTGCGCCTTCTCTACCTTGATCCCGCCGCCCGCGGCCTTGGCCTCGGCCGGACGCTCGTCGAACAATGCATCAAGTTCTCGACACTCGCCGGTTACAAAAAGCTGTCGCTCTGGACCAATGACTGCCTGAGTGCGGCAATCCGCATCTATCAAACGGCCGGTTTCAAGCTCGTCGCAGAGGAAAAGCACAACCTGTTCGGACCGGAATGCAACGGCCAGACCTGGGAGCTCGAGCTCTGCGAGGCAAAACTGTCGTCGAATTAGACAATCTGGCCGCAGGCGCGGCGGAAGCGGCGCACGGTTTCCGCCATGCCGTATTCGAGCGCATCCGCCGTCAGGCCGTGACCGATCGAGACTTCCGCCATCTTCGGAATGCGCTTCACCAATGCCGGCAGGTTTGCGACGGTCAGGTCGTGACCGCCATTGACGCCGAGCCCTTCGGCAAGCGCCGCATCCGCCGTCCGCCCGAGTTTTTCAAGGATTTCGGCGCCGCGCTCCGGATTGTCGAAACAGCCGCCATAGGGCCCGGTATAGAGTTCGATACGATCAGTGCCCGTCCCCCTGGCGAGCTTCATCGCCTCGACGTCGCCGTCGCCATCGGCAAACAGCGACACCCGCATGCCGCCCTTCTTGAGCCGCGCCACGATCGGCTTCAGCATCTCGCTCGTGGCACGGAAATCGAATCCGTGGTCGGAGGTCGCCTGGGTCGGATCGTCCGGCACCAAGGTTACCTGCTCCGGCTGGGTCGCCTCGCATAGCGCCAGGAAATCCTCGCTCGGATATCCTTCGATATTGAACTCGGCATTCGGGAACTCGTCGTCGATCAGCGCCCGAAGAACCGGCAGGTCGGTGAAGCGGATATGGCGCTGGTCGGGGCGCGGATGCACCGTCAGGCCGGCCGCACCCGCCTGCAGCGCGATGCGCCCCAGCGCTTCGACGCTTGGCCATGGAAGATCGCGGCGGTTGCGCAGCATGGCGATGGCATTGAGGTTCACGGAAAGCTTGGTCGGCATGGCAATACCCGGTTTTGAAAGGTCGATCCGCTTTTAGGCCATGCGCCTTCGCAATGCCACCGGGTTTAGAAAAATGCACTTATAAAGAGTTTTGATGGACGAGAATTCACGAGGCAACAGGGGCTACCATTTCTTAAAGTTTTAGCTAATCTATATCTAACAGAGTTCGCCGGGCAGGCCAAAAGGCGGCGGAATACGGTTTGAACAGCGAATTCTGCCACTCATTTCAATCGGGTCCGCATTTTCAGTACCGAGGTTCCATCCGAGAGGTCCGACGCAATGTCGCAACCTTTAGATGCATATTCGACCACACCGCCGACTTCAGGCGCAAGGGGACTCGATGCGGAGCGATACCATGCAGGCCATGACCGAAAATGCGCCGCCGGCGCGAGCAGCCCATTATTTTCCTCCTCTTCCCCAGGTCTCCCTTCCGTTTGAAATGCCGAGCCAGCCCGTGGCGATCGCCGAAATGGCGGATCTCTTCGGCGTCACCCACCGCACCCTTCACTTCTATGAGGAAAAGGGCCTGATCACCGCCCGCCGCTCCGGCAGCATGCGGGTCTATGACAGGGTCCAGATCCATCGCATGGCGGTCATCAATGCCTGCCGCGAAATCGGCATTCCTGTGGCGGTCATCCAGGAACTGATGGAAGAGCTTGCCAGCGCAACGTCGGAGACGGAAGCCAACGAGACGTTCCACAACATGCTGGCCCGGCGCAAGCGGGAGCTCACCTCCGACATTTCCAATATCCGCCGGCAGATGCAGCAGATCGAAAACCTGCTGGTGGCCGAGGAAGAAGAGCAGGCGCTTGCCAGCCCCAAGCCGATGTCCCTGGTTCTGAGCGACATCGAGAAACGGTGCTTGGGGCTGATGGCCGAGGGTTATTCGGCACCACGGCTCGCCCGCGCGCTCAACCTCGAATTCGAGGAACTGCGCCGGATGGAGGATGACATCATCCAGAAATTCCAGGCGACCAACCGCTTCCAGGCGGTCGCCAAGGCGATGCTGCTCGGTTTCGTGCCGAACTGACCGGCTTCTTTAGCGGACGATCGTCAGCGTCTCGGCTGCGCGGGTGATCGCAGTATAAAGCCAGCGCTCCCGGCTATCCCGGAAAGCCCAGCTTTCATCGAACAGCACGACATTGTTCCATTGCGACCCCTGAGCCTTATGAACGGTTAGCGCATAACCGTAATCGAACTCGTCGTAACGCTTGCGGGTCGTCCAGGGGATTTCCCCTTCCTGCTCTTCGAACGCCTGTTTCAGAAGCTTGATCTTGGCCGCACCGCGATCCATGTCGTCGTCTTCCGGCCGGATCATCAGGTTGATGCCGGGCTTCACCGTCTCGCGCGACGAACTCATCACTTGCCAGAGCGAACCGTTGAGCAGGCCCTTGGCCGGGTCGTTGCGCAGGCAGACCAGCTTGTCGCCGGATTGCGGATAGTCGGCCGTAAAACCTTTCAGTTCCCGGAGCCGCTGATTGTAGCGCTTGCGGGTCTTGTTGGTGCCGACCAGAACCTGGTCCGCCTCCATCACCAGCGGCTGCGTCACCTCATTGCGGGAGATCACCTTGGCGGTACCGTAGTCGCCATACATGATCTCCTTGCCTTCGCGCACGTCCATCGCCAGCTTGATGATCGGGTTGTCGCGCGCCTGGCGGTGGATATCCGTCAGCAGATAGTCCGGATCCTGTTCGGTGAAGAACCCGCCGCCGGAAACCGGCGGCAGCTGGCCGGGATCGCCGAGCACCAGGATCGGCGTCCCGAAACTCATCAGGTCCTTGCCGAGCGCCTCGTCCACCATCGAACATTCATCGATGATGATCAGCGCGGCCTTGGCGACCGGGCTCTGGCGGTTGATCGAGAACATCGGCGAGATCGACGTCTTGCCGGCATCGTCCTCGACCGCCTCCTCGCCGCGCGGCCGGTAGATCAGCGAATGGATGGTTTTCGCGTTTCGCGCCCCGCGCGAACGAAGAACCTGCGCCGCCTTACCGGTGAAGGCTGCGAACAGCACCTCGCCATCGACATTTTCGGCGAAATGTTTGGCAAGCGTGGTCTTGCCGGTGCCCGCATAACCGAACAGCCGAAAGACCTGGCTGCGCCCCTCTTTCAGCCATTGTGAAACGGCCTTGAGGGCCTCGTCCTGTTGCGGTGCAAATTGCATGGCGGGACTTGGCAGGATTCTGCGTCCAAGCGCAACCGAAAAAGAACGAAAGATGAATCAAAGGCCGGGATGAGCGGTTCGATCATCTCCGAAAAAATCTTTGGTCCTCGACGGAATAAATCCGCCCCTGCCGGTGTCTTGACTTCGGTGGCCGATGTGAGGCCGCCATTCAAAACCAGGGAGACGATCCATGAAGACCTTCATTCTCGTGCCTTTCGCGCTCGCAGCGCTGACCTCGGTGGCCTTTGCCGCCGGCCCGTTCAAGACCGTCAAGACCTCGACCAAGGGCGAAGTCCTTGCCGGTGAAAAGGGCATGACGCTCTACACCTTCAAGAACGACAAGCCCGGCACCTCCAATTGCTACGACAAGTGCGCCACCAACTGGCCGCCGGTCATGGCCGCTTCCGATGCGAAGGCTGATGGTGCATACTCCATCGTGACCCGCAAGGACGGGGCCAAGCAGTGGGCGAAGGACGGTATGCCGCTTTATTACTGGGTCAAGGACACCAAGGAAGGCGACACCACCGGTGACGGCGTGAACGGCGTTTGGGATGTCGCAAAGCCCTGATCAATCCACTTCCGGAACGGCGCGTGAGGCACAGGCTCCCGCGCCGCTTTCCTTCGAGACGCAGATCCTAGCCCTCCTGCCCTCGCTCAGGCGCTATTCGCGCAGCCTGACGCGCTCGGACACGGAGAGCGAGGACCTGCTACAGGATTGCGTCGAGAAGGCGCTGGTCAGCCGCGGCCAATGGCGCGGCGCGAATTTCAAATCCTGGACCTACAGGATCATGACCAATCTTCACCTCAACGCGCGACGGTCGATCGCGCGGCGTCCGTCCGTCGGCATCGAGGAGGCCGAGAGCTTGGCTGCGAGCACGAGCGCCGACGATCCCTTGGAAAAGAACCGCCTCGTCCAGGCACTGGAGACGCTGCCGAAGGATGCGCGCGCGGTGCTGATGCTGGTGGTCGTCGAAGGTTATGCCTATCAGGAAGTCGCCGAAATGCTCGAAATTCCGGTCGGCACCGTCATGTCGCGTCTGTCGCGGGCGCGCCAGGCTTTGCGGGAAAAAATGCGGGAGGAAAACGTCATACCATTGCGGAGACCACGATGACCGAAGCCGGATCCGGATCCGTATCCGAAGCGGAACTGCACGCCTATGCCGACGGCTTCCTCGACGAGGCCAACCGTGCCCGCGTGCAGAGTTTTCTGGCCGAAAACCCGGACGCCGCGCAGATGGTGGCAGACTGGCAAGAGCAGAACGACGAATTGCGCGCCGTCTTCGCCGGTCACGAACGATCGAAACCGACCGATATCCAGCTTCTCACCGGTGGCCTGGCGCGCACCGGTATCTGGCCGTCCCGCCGCTTGGCTCTGGCAGCCGCCGCAGTTCTGATCTTCGCAGCCGGCGCGCTCGGCGGCCATTATGGCCCGCTTCTGTTCGAACGCCCGGATATCCAGCTTGCCGAGGCCGAAATCCTGCCCCGCGAGGCCCGCAACGCCTTCCTCGTTTATGCAAGCGAAGTGCGCCACCCGGTGGAGGTGTTTGCCAACGAGGAGACGCATCTTGCGAACTGGCTCGGCAAGCGGCTGTCGATTGCCAATCTCAAAGTTCCGAACCTTCAACCGATGGGCTTCAAGCTGGTCGGCGGCCGCCTGCTGCCGGTCGGCGGCAAGCCGGGCGCGCTGTTCATGTACGAGGACCAGACGGGCCAGCGCCTGACCGTGCTCGTCGGCCGCAACAAGGAAAACCGCTCCACCAGTTTTCGCTTCGCCTCCGCCAGCACGGTCGAGACCTTCTACTGGATCGACGGCGAGCTCGGATACGCCGTCACCGGCGAAATCTCCCGCGATATGCTGCGCCGGGTCGCCGAGGAATGTTACCGCCAGTTTCCGAGCTGATCTTCAGCGCAGCGGATCGTTGGCAAGCTCGATCGGCCGGCCATGCGGCGTCGCCTCGGCGGCCCGCTGCCAGCTCTGCTGCAGGCTGAGGATCGTTTCGCTGTCCGCGACGCCCTTACCGACCAGCAGCCCGGAGAGTGCCGCCACCCAGCAGTCGAAATAGTCGCTGCCGTCATCGGCCCGACCGGGCTTGTGGACCTCGCCTGAAAGCGCTTCGGCCCATTCGCTCCAGCTGAATAGGCAGCGCTCGTGCAGATGCACCGTCATCGCGAAAGCTTCCGCGGCCCAGGGCTCCGGAAACACCGGATCACCCGCTGGTGACTTCGGCAATCCGGGCGACTGCGCCAACGCCGATCGGATTTCACACGCGCTCAAGATAGCTCTCCCAGGCATCGATCGAGACCGTCAGCGTCGGGTCGGCGCCCTCGCCCCAGATTTCTGGCCCGTCGAACACGACCGTATAGACCCATTGCGGGTTCTCGCCCTTGCCATGCGCATTGTCGTCCGGAAACACAAAGGAGCCCTGGACTGCCTCGACGACACCGGTCTTGGCGCGGGCATAACGCGGCAGCCGTGTATGTGTCTCGGGATTGAAATTGCGGGTCCGCACCCGGTCGCCCGGCTGGAACTGTGGTTCCGTCTCAACCGGGCGGTCGCAAGGTCCGCCCTTGGCAAGCACGCCCGCCACCATATCCGCCGTCAGGATACGCTTCGGCGTCGCCGGCTCTGCCTGCTTGCGACCCGCATCGATTTCCGCTCGCCCCGCAAACCCATGGCGTTCGAGCAACACTTCCAGCGCCCGCATCCAGATCTCGTAATAACTCGCGCCCAGATACTCCGCCGGCGGAATTTTTTCGCGCGCGTGCCGGCTTTCGTCGATGGTCCAGCCGCCGAGAGCACCACCGGACAGCGTCAGCCCCAGCGCCCGCTTCTCCCACTCGGCATGGAAATACGGCTCGTCCTTTTCCGGCGCCACCGGCCCGAAACCCATCTGCCCGCCGAGATCATGTGGCCCGTTCATGACCGCGGCCCCGCAATCGCCGTGCCGATCATCGCATCGCGGCTGACGAGATCGGCAAGCGCCTCCTCGCCGAGACCCTCCGTGCCTTCCGGCCGTTCGGGGATCACCAGATACCGCAGTTCCGCCGTGGAATCCCAGACGCGGATCTTCTTGTCCTCCGGCAGCGTCAGCCCAAATTCCGCAAGCACGCCGCGCGGATCGATGACCGCCCGCGAGCGATAGGCCGGCGCCTTGTACCAGACCGGCGGTAGGCCCAGCACCGCCCACGGGTAACAGGAGCAGAGCGTGCAGACGACGAGGTTGTGCGTCTCCGGCGTATTGAACACCGCCCGCATATGCTCGCCCTGCCGACCGGTGTAACCGAGGCTCGCGATTGCCGAGGTCGCATCCGTTCTCAGCCATTCGGCGAAATCCGGATCGCTCCAGGCCTTGGCGACCACCCTGGCGCCGTTGCGCGGGCCGATCTTCGTCTCATAGGTATCGACGATCACATCGATCGCCTTCGGATCGATCAGCCCCTTTTCGGTCAGCACCGTCTCCAGTGCTTTCACCCGCGCCTGCATGTCGCTGTAGCGGTTGTCGTGCCCATGATGGTGGTCATGCCCATGGTCGTGGTCGTGATCGTGGTCGTGATGATCTGCGGACATGGTTGTCTCCTCACTTCAGCATTGGCCAGAGACTGGCGACAAGCAAGAGTGCCATGGTGATGTTGAACCATTTCAGCCGCGCCGGCACCGACAGCCATTCGCGCAGCGCCGAACCGAAGCCGGCCCAGGTCGAAACGCTCGGCACGTTGACCGCGGCGAACGCCAGCCCGACGAGCATCACGGTCGGCAGGTAATAGTCCGGGTTCGTATAGGTCGCCATGGCGGTGACCGCCATGACCCAGGCCTTCGGATTGACCCACTGGAAGGCCGCCGCGCCAATAAACGTCATTGGTGCGGCACCCGTCTTGCCATCCGACAGGCTGCGTGACGTGCCGATCTTCCAGGCGACCCAGAGCAGATAGGCGCCGCCGGCGAATTTCAGGGTCGTATAAACGACTGGCACCGAATGCAGCAGCGCCCCGAGGCCAAGGCCGACCGCGATCAGCAGCGACAGAAAACCGGTACCGATGCCGAGCATATGGGGAATTGTCCGCGTAAAGCCGAAATTTACGCCCGATGCGAACAGCATCATGTTGTTCGGCCCCGGCGTGATCGAGGTGGTGAAGGCGAACAGGACGAGGGCCAGAAAGGTCTCCAGCGACATATTTTCTCCTAACGCCAATCCGCCCCGGTTATCTCGACCATCTCGTTTCCCGGACGGCCTGCCTTCCGGTGATAGGATCGTTGGCGGCGATCTTCAAGCGGAACTTGGCAACTTCAATCGACGCCATATTTCGATAAGATACCCATCTCCAGAAGCAACTGACCGAGGCCTTTCATGTCCGACATTCCGACAGTCATCCTGCCCTCCGGCATCTCGGTCCCGGGGCTCGGCCTCGGCACATGGCAGATGGGCGAGGACGGCCGTAAGGCCGAGGTAGAAATCGAGAGCCTGAAGCGAGGCCTTGATCTCGGCCTGACACTGATCGACACGGCAGAAATGTATGGCGAGGGCGGTGCCGAGAAGATCACGGCACAGGCGATCGCCGGCCGGCGGGATCAGGTGTTTCTGGTCAGCAAGGTCTATCCCTGGAACGCCAGCCGCAAGGGTGTCATCGCGGCCTGCGAACGCAGCCTCGACCGGCTGAAGACCGACCGGCTCGACCTCTTTCTCCTGCATTGGCGCGGCGAACATCCGCTGACCGAAACCGTCGCCGGCTTCGAGGAACTGCGCCGGGCCGGCAAGATCGGCGCCTGGGGTGTCTCCAATTTCGATCTCGACGACATGGAGGAGCTGATGGAGGTGCCGGATGGCGGAAACTGCGCCGCAAACCAGGTGCTCTACAATCTCTCCCGCCGCGGCATCGAATACGATCTTCTGCCCTGGTGCCAGGAGCGCGGCATTCCGGTCATGGCCTATTCGCCGATCGAACAGGGCCGGCTTGCCAGAAGCGGCGAACTGATCCGCATCGCCAAGGCCTATCAGGCGACGCCGGCACAGGTGGCACTCGCCTTCCTCTTGGAACGCGACGGCGTCATCGCCATCCCGAAATCCGCCAATCCGGACCGCGTCGCGGAAAATGCCGAGGCGGTCGACCTGGATCTCAGCGAGGCGGACTGGACAACCCTCGACGCCACCTTCCCGCCACCGTCGCGCAAGGCGCCATTGGCGATGATCTAGCGGAGATCGGGCGTTCGACGTTTCGCCATCAGCATGTCGAACGCCCGCAAGACATCGCTCTCCGCCCGACCCGTTACATCCCCTGCGGACCGCGGTTCATCGCCGCGATCCCGGTGCGGCAGACTTCAACCAGGCCAAGCGGCTTCATGATCGCCACGAACTGGTCGATCTTCGAGGATTTGCCGGTGATTTCTAGGATGAAATGCTCGACCGTTGCGTCAACGACCTTGGCGTGGAAGGCATCCGCGAGCCGCAGCGTCTCGGCGCGGTGGTCACCTTGGCCGACAACCTTGACCAGCGCCACCTCGCGCTCGATTGGCCGTTCCTGGCCAAGCGCATAGGCGCGAACCGTCAGGTCGACGACCCGGTGCACCGGCACGATGCGTTCGAGCTGCGCCTTGATCTGTTCGAGCACCGTCGGGGTGCCGCGCGTGACGATCGTAATGCGGGATAGGTGAGCTTCATGTTCCGTTTCCGAAACCGTCAGGCTCTCGATATTGTAGCCGCGGCCGGAAAACAGGCCGATTACCCGTGCGAGAACACCGGGTTCGTTGGCGACGAGAACCGAAAGCGTGTGGCTTTCGGCTTTCGCGGTCTCGGGGGCGATGAAGTAGGCGGAGCCGGTCGGTTGCTGATGCGCATTCATTATCTTAAGTCCATTTCCTCAGAAATTTGTTGAAGGATGTGCCGCCCGTCTCAGACGAGCTGGCGACCCTTGGCATCGATGGCATTGGCAACCGCTTCGTCGGTGGCTTCGTCCGGCAGCAGCATCTCGTTATGTGCCTTGCCCGAAGGGATCATCGGGAAGCAGTTGGCGAGATTGGCGACGCGGCAATCGAAGATCACCGGCTTCTTGACCGCGATCATCTCTTCGATCTTGTCGTCGAGCTCTCTCGGGTCGTCGCAGTAGATGCCGACGGCGCCATAGGCTTCCGCGAGCTTGACGAAGTCCGGCATCGCTTCCGTATAGGAGTTCGACAAGCGGTTACCGTGCAGCAGCTGCTGCCACTGACGGACCATGCCCATGTACTGGTTGTTCAGAATAAAGATCTTGACCGGCAGGTTATGCTGGATGGCGCAGGACATTTCCTGGATGCACATCTGAATCGACGCGTCGCCGGCAACGTCGATGACGAGGGCATCCGGATGTGCCACCTGAACGCCGATCGCCGCCGGCAGGCCGTAACCCATGGTGCCGAGGCCGCCCGACGTCATCCAGCGGTTCGGCTCCTCGAACTCGAGGAACTGTGCCGCCCACATCTGGTGCTGGCCAACTTCCGTGGTGATGTAGGTGTCATGCCCCCTGGTCGCCTCGAAAAGGCGCTGCAGCGCATATTGCGGCATAATGACATCGTTGGAATGCTTGTAGGAAAAACTCTTGCGAGCCCGCCAGCGGTCGATCTGGCTCCACCATTCCTCGGTCTGCCCCTTGGCCGGCTTCTTCGGCAGGGCGCGCCACAGGCGTATCATGTCTGCGAGAACACTGCCGACATCGCCGAGGATCGGAATGTCAACATGCACGTTCTTGTTGATCGAGGACGGATCGATATCGATATGGACCTTGCGCGAATTCGGCGAGAACGCGTTGAGGCGGCCGGTAATACGGTCGTCGAAACGGGCGCCGATGCAGACCATGACGTCGCAGTCATGCATCGCCATGTTCGCCTCGTAGGAGCCGTGCATGCCGAGCATGCCGAGCCAGTTCTTTCCGGAAGCCGGATAGGTACCGAGCCCCATCAGCGTCGAAGTGATCGGGAAATCGCTGAGCTCGACCAGCTCGCGCAGCAGCCGCGAGGCTTCCGGGCCGGAATTGACGACGCCGCCGCCGGTATAGAGGATCGGCCGGCGTGCCGAGGCCATCAGCTCGATGGCCGCCTGGATGGCGTTGATGTCGCCCTGGGTGCGCGGTTGATAACTGGTGTTCTGGGCGATCTCCGGCTTCGGCGTATAGGTGCCGGTCGCAAACTGGACGTCCTTCGGGATATCGACGACGACCGGCCCCGGCCGCCCGGTCTGGGCGATGCGGAAAGCCTCGTGGATGATGCCGGCCAGGTCGTTGACGTCCTTGACCAGCCAGTTGTGCTTGGTGCAGGGCCGGGTGATGCCGACGGTGTCGCATTCCTGGAAGGCGTCCGAGCCGATCAGCGTCGTCGGGACCTGCCCCGACAGGCAGACCAGCGGAACCGAATCCATCAGCGCATCCTGCAGCGGAGTGACTGCATTGGTGGCGCCTGGACCGGACGTCACCAGCATGACCCCGACCTTGCCGGTGGAGCGGGCATAACCTTCGGCCGCATGGCCGGCGCCCTGCTCGTGGCGAACGAGAATGTGCTGAATGTCGTCCTGCTGGAAGATCTCGTCATAGATCGGCAGGACGGCGCCGCCCGGATATCCGAAGATATGTTCGACGCCATTGTCCTTCAGAGCCCTCAGGACGATCTCCGCACCAGTCATCCGGTTATCTGGCGTCTGATTATTTGTATCCGTCATTGTCTTGGTCCATTCGCTGCTGGATTTTTTACCGGCGGCTCCTCCGAGCCGGATTGAAGGCATAAAAAAAGGCCCCTTGGAGGAGCCTGTCTTTCCGCGCATGGGTGGCTGTCGCCGGACGGTTACACCGTCCTGCCCATGCGCGTTCCCACCACAATAAGAGCGATCGAGATCTTCATGGCGCGAAGTGTTAGCCAGATAAATGTCGTTCGTCAACGTGGGCATGCGCCAAAAATCGTCATCAGTTTGATTTTGCTGCTCCGTTTCCACGCATTCGGCCGCGCGCTTTCCTATACGAGTTGTTAAGGCCGGCACAATATACTCCTCCTGTTTGGAGGGTAGCGACCCGACGGACGAGCCCTGAGCTGATCCGCCACCCCCAATAATAGGGGCCCGAGTTTGTTGAACAACGATCTGCAACGTTCCGCATCCGCAGGAGAGCAGGATCGTCGCGACATCCAGAGACCCGGCAACCGCATGCTTGGCCGCGTCGTCGCCTGCACCGGCTCGCACGCCACCATTTCCGCCGTTGCCGAACACGGCGAGACCGATCTTACCGAACTGTGGTCCGTCGGCCGGCTGATCTCCATCAGTGTCGGCGAAAACCGTGTCGTGGCACTTGCCTATGCAATGCAGACCGGCGGCAAGGAATGGAGCGAAAACGGCAACACCAGTTTCCACATCGAGGCCGAGCTGCTCGGCGAGGTGCGCAAGGGACCTGATGGTCGCGACGAGTTCACCGGCGGCATCTCGTGTTATCCCTATCTCGGCGCGGTCGCGCACCGCATTCGTGCCGCCGACCTTTCCCGCATTTATGATACCGGCAAGAATGAAACCTGCGTGGTCGGCAAGCTGACGCAGGACGACACGATCGACGCGACGATCCATATCCCGTCGATGCTGTCGAAACATTTCGCCATCGTCGGCTCGACCGGCGTCGGCAAGTCGACCGCCGTCTCTCTGCTCCTCCACAAGGCGATCGAGACCGACCCGAAGCTGCGCGTCCTCATTCTCGATCCGCACAACGAATTTGCCGCAGCCTTTCCGGATCACGCGGTCGTCATCGATACCGAAACGCTCGACCTGCCCTTCTGGCTGATGCGGCTCGAAGAGTTTTCCGAAGTGGTTTTTCGCGGTCGTCCGGCCGTGGCGGAAGAACTGGACATCCTGCGCGACCTCATCCCCGAGGCGAAACGCGCCTTCCGCGGCAACGAGACGTCGCTGATGCGTCGCTCGACGGAAAAAAGCTCGGTCACTGCCGATACGCCGGTTCCCTACCGTATGGCGGACCTGCTGGCCCTGATCGACGAACGGATCGGCCGCCTCGAAGGCCGCGGCGAAAAGCCCTTCCTGCGGTCGTTGAAGATGCGCATCCTGTCGGCGATCAACGACCCGCGCTATCACTTCATGTTCTCCAACAATACGATCAACGACACGATCATGGAGACGATCGCCTATATCTTCCGCATTCCCGGCGACGACCGGCCGATCTCGACCTTCCAGCTCGCCGGCATTCCCTCTGAAGTCGTCAATTCCATCGCCTCGGTCCTCTGCCGCATGGCGTTCGAACTGGCGCTCTGGAGCAATGGCGCCATCCACATGCTCGTCGTTTGCGAAGAAGCCCACCGTTACGTGCCGGCCGACCGTGAACTGGGTTTTTTCCCGACAAGGCAGGCCATCTCGCGCATCGCCAAGGAAGGCCGCAAATACGGCGTCTCGCTCGGCGTCATCACCCAGCGTCCCGGCGAACTCGACCAGACGATCCTGTCGCAGTGCTCGACCGTATTCGCGATGCGACTGTCCAACGACCGCGACCAGGAAATCATCAAATCGGCGATCCCGAATTCGTCGATCTCGACGACCAGTTTTCTGTCGTCGATCGGCAATGGCGAGGCGATCGCCTTCGGCGAGGCGATCTCCGTGCCGATGCGCATGCGGTTTTCCCGCGTCGAAAAGAAATACCTGCCCAAGGCCAATGGCGTCGCCGACAAGGGTACGGAGGACACGCCGGATACGGTCGACCTGCGCACCGTGATCGCCCGCATGCGCGCCGTCAGCGGCCCGGATATTTCCGCCTTCCAGCAAAGCTACGCCACGGCGACGGCGCCCTTCCCGGAAGGCGCTTCCGATACCGAGGAGGACGCCGATGACGATTTCCCGCCGGCAGGCGATGCCGAACTCGATCGCTGGAACCGGGAGATCCGCTCGACCGGCCATGTGACGATCAACCCCGCACCGCCCATGGCGACCAACCCGCAGCTGGAACCCTATCGGCCGGAAATGCTGCCGCGCGCGGCGGCACCCGAACAACCCTTAGCGCCCCGACCCGACCGTTTCGCAGAACTGCGCCGCGACCGTCCGCCTGAGCAGCCGCCCTACCAGCCCGCACCTCCGACATTCCAGCGTCCGCTGGCACCCGAAGGCGCGCCGCGCCCGAACCCGCTGCTCCGGCGCGAAGGATCGCTGCGCGAAAGCCTGCTGAAGAAACCGCTGAGCAGCCTTTACGACAAGGACTGAGCCGGTCTCAGGCCAATCGCTCCCAGCTTTCGTCCATCTGGTTGCGAAACCAGGTCATCTGCCGCTTGGCATATTGGCGGGTCAGTGCAGAGCTGCGTTCGATAACCTCTTCCCGGCTGATGCGGCCTTCCAGCATCTCGGCGATCTGTGCAACGCCGATCGCCTTCATGACGGGCAGATCGGGTGCGGGACCGAGCGCCAGCAGCGCCCTCACCTCATCCACGGCCCCGGTCTCCAGCATTGTCTCGAAACGGCGGTTGATCCGTTCGTGCAGCAGTTTCCTGTCCGGCAGGACGACAAGCTTCTTCGCCCTCGAAGGGGCGATCACCATCGGCCCCTGCCTGCCCTGAAACTCGGTGATGGAGCGACCGGTCTCGGCCAGAACCTCCAACGCCCTTACGATCCGCTGCCCGTCCCTGGCCTCCAGGCTCGCGGCTAAGGGCGGGTCACGCACCAGAAGCTCCGCATGCAGCGCCTCGGGGCCTTCCTCCTTCAGGCGCAGGCGCACCTCGCAGCGAATATCCTGCGAGATTTCCGGCATGTCGGACAGCCCGCCGGTCAGCGCCTTGAAATAAAGCCCGGTGCCGCCGACGAAGACCGGCAGCCGGCCGTCGCGCTTCAATTCCGGCAGGAGCGCCGTCACGTCCCGCAGCCACTCGCCGGTGGAATAAGCCCTCGTCGCCGGCACATGCCCGTAGAGCAGGTGCGGCACGCCCTCCATCTCGTCCTCCGCCGGTCGCGCCGTCAGGATCCGCAGCGTGTCGTAGACCTGCATGCTGTCGGCATTGATCACCACACCGTTTTTCTCGCGCGCCAGGCGCAATGCAAGCGCCGACTTGCCGCTGGCCGTCGGCCCGGTTATCAGGATCGCATCAAAATTGTCGATAAGGTCGCTCATATGGCTTTCGTTGCCACGCTCATTGCCCATCCGTCAAACCCAGTTCTCACGCAAAAGCTCGGAGAACAAGCGGCGGAGGCAGTGAAAGCCTCGGGCCTCTACTGGCTGGCGGATGGTATCGCCTGCGATATCGCGCTGCGCGACGGAACCGACCCGCAGATAGCCGAGGCCGATCTGAGGGCTCTCATTGGCAGCGCACCCATCGATCTCGTTATCCAGGCTGCGGATACGCGTCGCAAGAAATTCCTGATCGCCGACATGGATTCGACCATGATCGGCCAGGAATGCATCGACGAGCTTGCCGATGTCGTCGGGCTGAAGGACAAGGTCGCGACGATCACAACGCGTGCCATGAACGGCGAGATCGCCTTCGAGCCCGCCCTTCGCGAACGTGTCGCACTTCTGAAGGGCCTGCCGATCACCGTCGTCGACGACGTCATCGCCAAGCGCATCACGCTGACATCTGGCGGGCCGGAACTGATCGCCACCATGAAGGCCAGAGGCAATTACGCCGCCCTCGTGTCGGGCGGCTTTACCGTCTTTACCAGCCGCATCGCCGCGACCCTCGGCTTCGACGAGAACCGCGCCAACATCCTCCTCGAAAACGATGGCATTCTCACCGGTGAGGTTGCCGAACCCATCCTCGGCAAGCAGGCCAAGATCGACGCGCTTCTCGCCATCACCGAAAAACTCGGGATTTTGCCGGACGACACGATCGCCGTCGGCGACGGCGCCAACGATCTCGGCATGCTCGACATCGCCGGTTCCGGCGTCGCGCTGCACGCCAAGCCCACCGTTGCCGCCCAGGCCAAGATGCGCATCGACCACGGCGACTTAACCGCCCTGCTCTACATCCAGGGTTATCGCAGGACGGATTTTATCGTCACCTGAACACAACCTAAGCGATTGACGAAGTGCAGTTCGCATCGCATCATACGCATTGAAAATCATTGCAAAAATGGTATATTCAATGCGTTAGAAAATGGAATTTCTGAACGATCGCATCAGGATCGAGCTAGAGGCGTTTCCTACCGATATTGTTGCCAGTTTTCTCCGCATCGTAAAGCTGATCGAGCTGGAAGGACCCGCCAAGGTGCACGAGCCCTATGTGAAGCACCTTGAAGGGCCGATCTGGAAAATGCGGATGCGCGGCCGAGACGGGATAGCCCGGGCAGCTTATTATGTAACGGCTTCAGGTCATCGGATCGTGGTCTTGCATGTCTTTCAGAAGAAGACGCAGAAAACGCCCAGACGCGAAATTGAGATCGCGCTCAGACGGGCAAAGGATGTGAGATGAACAAGAAGAGCCTTCTGGTAAGCGAGGCAGCGAAGGAATGGTTCAAGGACCCCGAATTCGTCGCAGCCTATGATGCGCTCGAAGAGGAGTTTGCCCTCGCGGAGGCCTTGATAAAGGCACGCGCCCAGGCCTCCATGACGCAGGAAGACGTCGCCAAGGCCATGGGCACGACTCAGGCCGCCATCGCCCGGCTGGAGAGTGGTCGTTCCATGCCCTCGACCCGCACCCTGCAACGGTTCGCCGATGCGACGGGCACAAAGCTTCGCATCAGTTTCCAGAAGCCAAAATCCTCTTCGAGAGCGTCATAGCGCAGGCTGACCGTGCATCATCCGATGATCATCCTCGAAACCGAACGCCTGCGCCTCAGGAGCTGGATCGACAGCGACCGTGATCTCTTTCGAGAGATCAATTCCGATCCGAAGGTGATGGAATTTTTTCCGTTCCGCCGCACCCATGAAGAGGCGGATGCGTTTCTCGCCAGGCTCAACGACACGATCACCGAGACGGGGCTCGGTTTCTACGCGCTGGAACTGAAGGAAACACAGGAGCCCGTGGGTTTCTGCGGCCTGTCCCTCGCCAACATGCCGGATATCTTTCCGCTGGAAACGGTGGAGATCGGCTGGCGGCTGGCGACCCGGTTCTGGGGCAACGGTTATGCCACGGAGGCAGCACGCGCCCTGCTCGACTTCGCTTTCGGGGAAAAGCATCTCGACGCAGTCGTCTCCTTTGCAGTCGGCGAAAACAGGCGATCGACCGCGGTGATGAAACGGCTCGGCCTGCACCGCATCACCGGCATGGATTTCGACCATCCGCGGGTGCCGGATACGCACCCGCATCTGAAACCGCATGTGGTCTATGCGGTCACGCGCGACGAATGGCAACGGCAGAAGGCGGCTGCGGAACGCACCCGCTGACCGCTCTGCTCTTGAGTTTACTCCAGCGGCAGCGCCACGAAGCGCAGGTTGCCGGAAGGATCCGAAACCATCACATGCGCGTTGCGGCGGCCTTCGGACTTCAGCACGGCGATCCGCTTGACGACGTCGGCCGGGCTTTCGACAAAATCCTGCGCCACCTCGACCACGACCTCGCCGACCTTCAGCCCCTTCTGGGCGGCGGGCGAGTTCGGCGCGACGGCCGTGATCACCACGCCCTCGACGCTTTCGACAATGCTGAAGCTCTTGCGGCGGTCCTCGTCGAGCACGGCGAGCGTCATGCCGAAGGCTGCGGCAGGGTCCCGGCTGAGCTCGCCCTTCTGGTCGCCGGGCGCATTGTTGTTGGGCGCCTTGTTCTGGCCCTGGCCTTCCGGCAGGGCCGGCTGATCGTCTTCCTCCTGCGGCTCGGCACTGTCTTCGAGGCGCCCGAGCGTCACCTTGACGGTCTGCTGCTTGCCGTCGCGCAGGATCACCACGTCGACTTCCTTGCTGACCGGGCTTTCCGCTACGATGCGCGGCAGGTCGCGCATCTCGTTGACCGCCTGGCCGTCGAAGCTCAGGATCACGTCGCCGGCCTTGATCTCGCCGTTCTTGATCGGCCCGCCGCTGACCACGCCCGACACCAGCGCGCCACGTGCCCGGTCGAGACCAAGGCTTGCCGCAACGTCGTCGGTCACCGGCTGGATGCGCACGCCGAGCCAGCCGCGACGCGTCTCGCCGAATTCGGTCAGCTGGTGCACGACATTTTCGGCAAGTTCCGTCGGCACGGCGAAACCGATGCCGATCGAACCGCCGGAGGGTGAAATGATCGCCGTGTTGATACCGATCACCTCGCCGCGCATGTTGAACAGCGGGCCACCGGAATTGCCCTTGTTGATCGCCGCATCCGTCTGGATAAAGTTGTCATAGGGGCCGGCATTGATGTTGCGCCCACGCGCCGAGATGATGCCCAGTGTCACGGACCCGCCGAGGCCGAACGGGTTGCCGATCGCCATCACCCAGTCGCCGATCCGCATGCGGCGGGAATCGCCGAAACGCACGGCCTTCAGCGGCGCCTTGGGCTCGACCTTGAGCACCGAAAGGTCGGTCTTGGTGTCGGTGCCGACCAGCCTGGCCTTGAGCTTCGTGCCGTTCGGAAAAATCACCTCGATGTCGTCGGCACCTTCGATGACGTGGTTGTTGGTGACCACGTAGCCGGAAGGGTCGATCACGAAGCCGGAGCCGAGGGAAGAAACCTTCTGATTGCCGTTCTGCTTGCCCTGGCCATCGAAGAAGTCCTCGAAGAACTCCTGGAAAGGCGAGCCCTCCTGGATCTGTGGCTGTGGGCCGGCCCCCTGGTCCTTGACGCTCTGCGATGTCGAGATGTTGACGACGGCATCGAGCAGACCTTCGGCGAGATCAGCGATCGAACCCGGGCCGCCGCCTGCCATCGGCGCTGGAGCCGGAGGCGGATTGATGCTCGGCGACGGTGTCGGCGGGGCCGGCAGCATGACGCCGGGAGAACCGGCGGCCGGCGGATTTGCATTCTGCCCCGGAGCGGCAGGGACCGGCGTCTGGGCAATCGCCTGCAAGGGTGCCGCCAGGACGGCAAAAGTTGCCGCAAGCGTGACGGTGCGCTTGAAGGTCGATCGAACCGAATGGGCCATCTGGCGTCCTCGCTGTTGGATTGTCCGCATCACCCCGGAAGAGCGGTCTCGACCCGGGCAGGCTATAGGAACCTTTGAATCGGGCGGAGTTTCGGCAGAGCATAAGGCGGAATGACGACGGTGGAAATTACCTTTTCGTGAGGATTGTGTCCTCTACCCGTCACGCCTGTGGATGGTCCTGTTATGAAAGGGGCGGCATTGCGCCGCCCCAGTCCTATGGGATCAATTCGCCGGCGCTGCGGGTGCAGCAGGCGGCGCCGGCCGCGCAGGTGCCGGCACCGGTGCAAGTGCCTGACCTGCGGACGAGTTGAAGAACCGGAAGAATTCCGAATCCGGCGACAACACAAGCGTCGTGCCGTTATCGGCAAGTGCGGCCACATAGGCGCGCATCGTGCGGTAGAACTCGAAGAAGGCCGGATCGCGCTGGAAGGCCTCGCCGAAGATCTTGTTGCGCTCGGCATCGCCCTGACCGCGCAGGATTTCCGAATCCCGCTGCGCTTCGGAGACCAGTTCGACGACCTGACGGTCGGCGATGGCACGACGCCGCTGGCCCTGCTCGTTACCACGGGCGCGGATCAGCTCGGCCTCGGCAAGACGCTCGGCCTTCATGCGCTGGAAGGTCTGCTGAGAGACTTCCTGAGTGAGGTCGGTGCGCCGGATACGAACGTCGCGGATCGCAAGCCCAAGGGTTTCCGCCGCAGCAGTGAGGTCGGTGCGAACCTCCTGCATCATCGAAGAGCGTTCGTTGGAGAGCGCCGCATCGAAATTGCGCAGACCGTAGACACGGCGCAACGCTGCATCGAGGCGGGTGCGAAGCCGCGACTCGGCCGAATCGCGATCACCCGAGACCGTTTCCCGGAAGAGGCGCGGATCGGCGATCGAATAGACGACGAAAGCGTCGACTTCATAAAACGCGCCACCGCGCACCTGTACGCGGATATTGTCGAGATCGAAGCGCAAAGCCCGGTCCTCGACATACTGGACACGATCGGCATCCATGAAGGCGAATGGCAGCTTGAAATAGATGCCAGGCGCGCGCTTGACGTCCTGGATCTCACCAAAGCGGACGACGACTGCCTGTTCGCGCTCGTTGACCACGAAAACCGACGAATAGATCAGCACGAGGAGAACCGCGAGGCCGATCAGGATTGCGGGGAGTCGATTGGAGTTCATCGTGTGCCCCCCTGGGTCGTCTGCGGCTTGATCATCTCGTTGAGCGGCAGATAGGGAACCACGCCGTCCTTGTTGTCCAGAATGATCTTGCGGGAATTCTTCAGGACCGTTTCCATGGTTTCGAGGAAGATCCGCCGGCGCGTCACTTCAGGCGCGTTCGCATATTCGTTGTAGATCGAAACGAAGCGCTGCGCTTCGCCCTGCGCTTCGTTGACGACCTTGTCCTTGTAGGCGGATGCCTCTTCACGGACCTGGGCTGACTGACCGCGCGCCTGGCCGAGCTTCTGGTTGGAATACTGGTTCGCTTCTTCGACGAAACGATCCTCGTCCTGTTCGGCGCGCTGTACTTCTTCGAACGCGTCGGCCACTTCACGCGGAGGAGCTGCATCCTCGATCGGCACGGCATTGATGGAAAGGCCGGAGCCGTAGGTATCCATCGTGCCCTGGATGATATTACGCACTTCGGTCGAGATGCCTTCGCGGTTGTCGCGGAAGATGTCCTGAGCCGGGCGACGGCCGACGACTTCGCGCATGGCGCTTTCGGAAACCTGCTGCAGCGTCGCGGCCGGGCCTTCGAGGTTGAACAGATAGGCCTTCGGATCGGTGACGGTGAACAGGACCGAGAACTGCACGTTGACGATGTTCTGGTCGCCGGTCAGCATCCAGCCGGCATTGGAGCTGGAGCCCCGCGTCGCGCCGATATTCTGCTGCTGTTCGGTGACCTTGACGATCTCGACGGTTTCGAGCGGCCAGAAATGGAAATGCAGGCCCGGCATGGAGATTTCATCCTTCGGCCGCCCGAAACGCAGTTCGACGCCACGCTCGTCCGGCTGAACGGTGTAGATGGACTGAAAGGCGAGGAAGGCGAAAATGACGATGATCACGATCGTGAAGGCGCCGCCGTTGAAGCCGCCGGGCATCATGCCGCGCAGCCTGTCCTGACTGCGCCTTATGATATCTTCGAGGTCCGGCGGCCCGCCGCTTCCCCCGCCGCCGCGCGGGCGGTTCGGTCCCTGTCCCCAGGGGCCCTGATTATTACCGCCACCGCCGCCCCAAGGGCCACCGCCGCCACCATTCTGATTGCTCCAGGGCATCAAAACCTCTTTGTTCGTATTCGCTCCCAAGCCGCGACCCTGCCGTGCGGCATCGATCTGGCTATTGCCCGTTATAGGGATGGGGAGGCCCGCTTTCAACGCAGGTTCAATAACTTCCCGTTCAACGGTAACGAAATGTTTCAGTTTGTCGCAACTGGACGACTAACTTGCCATAAGGCCGCTAGAGATTTTCTATGAAATTAAGCTGTTGCTCCTCGAGCGACTGCTCAACCCGAGCTGGCATGCCCTCTGCGAATTCATCCCATTTCGTTTCGAAGAGAGGGTTACTCTCTTTGAATTCTGTAATGAATCTCTGCCTATGCTCCGGCTTACGCCGAACCATATACGATATCCGAAACGAAAAATCGTCTATCTCAGATCTTGGGAATTCACGCTCGTACTTAAAATACCATTCCTTTGGATCGAAATCGTAATCAAATTTAGCGTCGCCGTTTATGGGGCCTGTATTGACATCCGTAAGAAATATCTTGTTGATATATTTACTGAATATTCCATAAACGTTCTCACCGCCAATAATAAAGAACTGCGGTTTTTCCATGCAAATGGAATAAAAATCAGCCAACAGCAGCGCCGTTTCTGGATTTCTAGCCCATTTTACGTTTTCGGTATCTTCGAGCTCTTCGCGAGATAGGACGATGTTTACCCGTCGAGGAAGCGGCTTACCAATAGACTCAAAGGTCTTCCGCCCCATAATAATCGCGTGACCTTGGGTAAGTGATTTAAAGTTTTTTAGGTCGGTTCCTAAATGCCAAGGCAACCTATTTTCGATACCGATTATGCGGTCCGGGTAGCTCCTCGCCACAACCGTTACGGCTGACGGCATCTTCGCTCTCGGTTTTTTAGACACTGCTACTACCTTCGTACTGACTCCGCTGCCAAACAGCGCGTGCAAGGTAATTTCACAGATAAAAGTTTAAAACAACCACATCAAAAAATTGGTCTGTGAGAAAACAAGCCCGCCGAAATCACACCGCCACCGCCGCCTTGATATGCGGATCGGCCTCATACCCTTCGAGCGCAAAATCCTCGAAGCGGAAGGAGAAAATGTCCTTCACGGCGGGATTGATGCGCATCGTCGGCAGCGCCTTCGGAGTGCGGGTCAGCTGCAGCTTCGCCTGCTCGAAATGATCCGAATAGATATGCGTATCGCCGAGCGTGTGGACGAAGTCGCCGGGCTTCAGGCCGGTGACCTGCGCCACCATCATCGTCAGCAGGGCGTAGGACGCGATGTTGAACGGCACGCCGAGGAAGACGTCGGCGGAACGCTGGTAGAGCTGGCAGGAGAGCTTGCCGTCCGCGACATAGAACTGGAACAGGCAGTGGCAGGCCGGTAGCGCCATGTCGTCGAGCTGGCCGACGTTCCAGGCCGATACGATATGCCGGCGCGAATTCGGATTGACCTTGAGGCCCTCGATCAGCTGCGAGATCTGGTCGACATGGCTGCCGTCGGGGGCGGGCCAGGAGCGCCACTGGTAGCCGTAGACGGGCCCGAGCTCACCCTTCTCGTCGGCCCATTCATCCCAGATCGAAACGCCGTTCTCTTTCAGGTAGGCGATATTGGTGTCGCCCTTCAGGAACCACAGGAGCTCGTGGATGATCGACCTTAGATGCAGCTTCTTGGTCGTGAGGACCGGAAAACCTTCCGTGAGGTCGAAGCGCATCTGGTAGCCGAACACCGAGCGGGTGCCCTTGCCGGTCCGGTCGCCCCGGTCGGTGCCGGTTTCCATCACATGCCGGAGAAGATCGAGATATTGTTTCATGGGGTCAGGCCGCCGATTCCATCGTCATGGAATCATATAGTAGCACAGGTGGGCCCGACCAATCTCGTTTGATGGCTTTCCCCCGTTTTAGCGGCGCTAATCAATTGGAGACGTATTTCCGCCAGTTGTGGCTTTCGGCAAAACCCAACACCTCCCGGATCTTGCGGTTGCTGATCGGCGCCTCGAATTCACCGATCTCGCCTGTGATGGGCGTTCCGGGCGCCCAACGCTCCAGGAAGGGTCCGGTCGGCTCAAGCGCCGTGATCGTGTCGTTGACCGCATTGAAGACTTGGAAGCCCAGCCCGTCCTTTTCGACGCACAGATGCACGATCTGGCCGAGATCGCGGGCATCGATGTAGCTCCAGGCATTGCGCTTGCGCGACGGCGGGTCCGCCAGGAAGGCGGGGAAGCGGCTGTAGTCCTCCGGCGAGATCACGTTGCCGATCCGCAACGCATAGATGTCTGCGCCGAAACGCATGGCGAAGGCCCGCGCCGTCTTCTCGTTGACGACCTTGGAGAGACCGTAGCTATCCATCGGATCGACATCGTAATCCTCGGTAAGCGGGAACGAATGATAGTCCTTGTCGCCTTCGGCGAAGCAGACGCCATAGGTCGTCTCGCTGGACGCGATGATAACCTTGGAGATGCCGAGCTTCATCGCCGCCTCGATGACATTGTAGGTGGAGATCGTGTTGGCCGAAAACGTCGCGTTGTCGGGCCGCATCAGGATGCGCGGCACGGCGGCGAAATGCACCACCGCATCGACGGGCGCCGGCCCCTTGCCGCTTTCCAGCCCCTTGAAGCCGAAATGCATGGAGAGCGCATTGAAAGTCTCGCCGCCGTCCCTGAGATCGGTAATGAGAGTGTTGACGCCAGGGCAATCGAGCGGCACCAGGTCGAGGTTGAAGACCTCATGCCCTTGCCCGAGAAGATACGGCACGACATGCCGCCCGGCCTTGCCGCTGCCGCCGGTGAATACGATCCGTTTGCCCATGACCGCGCCTCCTCAAATACCATCCGGGCCCTGTCGCGACTGTCGATATCGTCCGCCTGCCTTTTGCGAGCCCGGTATCGCCAGCCGAAAACGACCTGTCCGGGTCAATGATGAAGCATGGCACCGCCAGCCCGTCAACGCCGATCACGCAAAAGCAGAACGCATGAAACATGCCTGGCGGCGTTTGACCTTCCAACGCTGGAAACTTGTAGTGTCCGCTCCATCTCGTGACTTCGCGATGTGGAGGAAGCCATGTTCATCCAGCCAATCGATTACCTTCTCTTCGTCTGGTTCATCCTGGCCGGCATCAGCACGCTCTACGTTGCCTGGGACCAGTTCAGGAACAATCCCGAACCGGCGGTGATGAAATGGGGCTTCATCCTCGTCACGCTCTACCTCGGGCCGATCGGCCTGCTCCTCTACATCCTGGCGGACAAGGAACCTGTGCCCGGAACGCATGAGGAATTCATCAAGCCGCTGTGGAAGCAGGGGATCGGCTCCACGATCCACTGCGTTGCCGGTGACGCCACGGGCATCATCATCGCCGCCGCGATCACCGCACTTCTCGGCCTGCCGATGTGGATCGACATCATCATCGAATACATTGCCGGTTTCACGCTCGGCCTGTTCATCTTCCAGGCTCTGTTCATGAAGAACATGATGGGCGGCACTTACTGGCAGAATGTCCGAAACTCCTTCATGCCGGAATTCATCAGCATGAATGCGATGATGGCCGGCATGGCTCCCGTCATGGCGATCCTGATGATGGGCCGCGACATGAGGGCCATGTGGCCGGAAGAAATGCTCTTCTGGGGCGTGATGGCCCTCGGCATCGGGGTCGGTTTTGCGATCGCCTACCCGTTCAATGTCTGGCTGGTCGCCAAGGGGCTGAAGCACGGGCTGATGACGGAGAGAGGCCAAATGGCCGGCGACATGCATGGGCAGCACCGACAGGAGGGCGCACATGCCTACGGAGACGAGAACCGACAAGAGCAAGCCGGCAGTCATCAGCATCACGTGTCGGGGCAAGATCACGCAAACCGCGCATTCGCCCCTACCCGCGTTCAGATCGCTGCGATGGCCAGTTTCACGTCGATCATGCTGGTCGCCGGCTTCGCCTATCCGTTCACCAGGGTGAACATGCATCTGAGCGCCCACGACGTCGGTGGTGCGATCATGGCTCCCGGAATGATCATGGCGTTCGATACGCCCGGCGACTCGATGCGCGACATGGCGGCGGTCGATCCGCGTCTCATGAGTTTTCAGGCGCGGGAGACGGCGACCGGCGGCGAAGTTCTTCAGCCGCGCATGGATGGTGACGTCAAGGTCTTCGACCTGACTGCCTCGGTGATCCGATGGTCGATCCTACCCGGCGAAACGGTGGAAGCCTATGCCTACAACAATCAGGTTCCGGGGCCGACCTTGCGGGTCGTGCAAGGCGACAAGGTCCGGATCAACGTCACGAACCGGCTGCCCGAAAGCACCACCGTTCATTGGCATGGCCTGATCCTGCCAAACGAGATGGACGGGCCCGCCCAGATCACCCAGAAGCCGATAGAGCCGGGGCAGACCTTCACCTACGAGTACACGGTCGGGCAGTCCGGCACGTATTTCTACCACACGCACGACCATGTGGATCGGCAGCAGTCCCTTGGCCTTTACGGGGCACTGATCATCGATCCTAAGGATGCGGCCAACGAAATTCCCGCCGATCTCGAATATACGATGCAACTTCAGGAATGGGTAAAGCGGGAGTGGCTCACATATCCCGCCATGCCGATGGAAGGTGCGCTGCCCAACTTCTTCACGATCAACGGGAAATCCTATCCGGCGACGGATACGATCAAGATGAAGGTCGGGCAGAAATTGAAGGTGCGCTTCGTCGGCTCCCACACGACGGCCATCCATCCGATGCACATTCACGGAGGCCCGTTCGAGGTCGCTGCGCGTGACGGCGAGACGCTACCGCCGCCAGCTCGTTATCTGGCTGACACCGTCAACGTTGCTCCCGGACAACGGTATGACGTCATATGGACCGCCCGGCGGCCGGGCAAATGGCTCGTCCACTGCCATATCCCCCACCACACGACCAACAACAATGTCGAGGTCGATGGCGGTGGCGGCTTGATGCTAGTGATCGATGTGCAACCGTGAACGAGTGCGAGGGTGACGGCCCGAAAATCGCACGCGAAGCACTGCCCCCGCAGTTTCAGAGGCAGCGAAACAGAATAACCACAGACAATCCCGGCGCATTGTCCAGCAACTCGACCTTCGCACCATGAAGCTCTGCAATCGCTTTTACGAGGCTGAGGCCAAGACCTGATCCGACAGTAGTTCTGCTTTTTTCCAGCCGATAGAAGCGATCGAATACCCGCTCCCGCTCTTCCGCAGGAATGCCTGGGCCGTCATCGGATACGCTCAGGCAGATCGCGCCGCCACGATGCGTCAAGCCCAATGTGATGGTGGAGCCGGACGGGGTATGACGGAGTGCGTTGGCGAGCAGATTGGCCAACATTTGCCTTATCAGGTCGGGATCGGCGCGAACCTGACATTCCTCTCCGGCCTCTTGTATACGAAGCTCGTAGCCGGCCTCCGCCGCAATCACGTCGTAAATGTCGTAGATGTCGCGGACCAGCGCCGTGAGATCGATTGACTTGAAATGGGCAGTCCTGTTGCGGGCCTCAATCTGAGCAATCCTCAAAAGTGCGTCGAACGTGTTCGCTATCGCGGTTAGTTCAGCGAGAGCGGCCTCTATCGCGTTTTTGGCCTCTTCCGTCGTTTCTGCTTGCAGAGCGTCGTCCAGGATCAGGAACGTGCGACCGATGGGCGTTTTCAGGTCATGAGCAACGTCCGTCGTTACCTGGTGCAAGGTGGCGACGCTCGCCTCCAGACGCTCCAACGCAACATTGACCTCCGACGATAACATGTCGATCTCGTCCATCCTCGAAGAGACCGGCAGTCGCCTCGCAAGCTCGCCGCGTCCGATGGCATGAGCGGTTTGAGACAGCTCGGAAATCCGCCGACGGGTGCGATATCTCAGCACGACGGCTCCGCCGAGCCCGACTGCGAATACGATTGCGGTGGCCCACCCGAAGCTGAACAGCACGATCCGTGCCAATTCGTCGGTGTCGCCGTAGCTGATGCCAACGGTCAGGTCGTTCCCGTCGAGCTGGCCCCGGAACAGCTTGTAGTTGGCGTCGCTTTGATGCTGATCTTTGGGTCTCAGGGTGGAGAAGCCTTTCGCAACGCCTTTCAGTTCAGCGTTTCCAGCGATCAGCGCTCCGGATGAATTCCGGAGGGTGTAGATCGTCTCTTCGCCTCGGATCGCTGGACCATGGCTGTTGATCATGCTGATTGCGCCCGGGAGACCGCGAGCCTCGTAGGCTGAACCGATTTCCCTGTATCGCTCCATAACGTTTGCGTTGAGCCGGTCGTCGAGAAAGTTCAGCACCATCTGGTAGGCGATGACGTTGGCTGCGAGGTAGGAGACGACAAACAGCGATATGTAGAGGAAGGCAAGCCGGACAGCCGTGCTCTTGAAGAAGCTACCGCCGCGCATGCAGGCTATAGCCGGTGTTGCGGACGGTGTGCAGGAGCGGGAAATCGAACGGTTTATCGATCTTCGACCGCAACCGGCTGATATGGGTTTCGACCACGGAGCTTTGTGGATCGAAATTGAAGTTCCAGATCCTCTCCAGAAGCATCGTTTTGGTGAGCACCCTTCCCTCGTTTCGCATCAGAAGCTCCAGCAGCGTGAATTCTCTCGGCAGCAGTTCAAGAAGCACCCCCGCTCGTTCGGCAGTTCGCTTGACCAGATCGAGTTCAAGATCCCCTACGCGCAACTTCGTCTTCTCCGCAGCCATTGGCGGACGTCTGAGCAACGCGTTGATCCTCGCCGTCAGCTCCGAAAAGGCGAAAGGTTTTACGAGATAATCATCGCCCCCCGCTTCGAGACCCTCGACGCGGTCATCGACACCGCTCATGGCCGTGAGGAAAAGAACCGGGGTTCGGACAGAGGCTGCACGAAGGCTCTTTACCAGCGTCAGTCCGTCCAGTGCTGGAACCATCCGGTCTACGATCATCACGTCATAGGAAGTGTCAAGTCCGGCCGTCAACCCATCCCTGCCATCGACAACCCAATCTACGACATGTCCAGCCGACGTAAAACCTTTGAGGATATAGCTGGCCGTCTTCTCGTCATCTTCTATGAGGAGGATTTTCATGGGGCTTCCGGTTTGTAGAGCGGTATTTTGGTCGGGCGCTCTGCGATGCTCCAAGCGGCACAATTCAGGTTTTTGTTGCGGCAGGATCTCAGCCCCGCCTAACCCGTGATAGCCGCGGCGGCAAGCTGTTCCACCTTACAAATTTGTAAACTTGGCGAAAGGCGGCCGACAAAGCCGCGATGTAGCTTCCTCACGCTGCACTAAGCAGTCGAACGAGGAAAAGATCATGAATTCCAAATTCCTAATCCTATCGGTTGCTTTCGCAGCCGTTGCAGTCCCCGCTCTGGCAAACGGCCCGTTGGCCTCCGGAGCGTCTCATGTGGATGCTATTGTTCAGGGCCACGGCAAACCCGGAGAAACCGCTGTTGCCAAGTCAAATAGCAACGTCACGTTCCGGGTCCTCGACAATGGCATCGTTGAGCGCACCAACAAGCGGTTCGGGACCGTTTCCGTAACCAATCCGCGTGCTGAGCTGCATAAATCCCGCGACAACCGCTGACCTCGGCACCGTCCGATTCGGCGCAGACGAGTTTTCAACTGCCGTCGATCGGCCATTCCCGGCTCAACATTCAAGACATCGGCAACTCGTCGACCATGGTCGCTAACTCCAGTGATCGGCAATTCTGAAGGAATATCACAATGATGAAAGCAGCTTCCGCTGCCACGCTTTTGGCCGCAATTTTCCTGAGCGCCGCCGCCCTGGCCCAGGAAGGTAATTACTACGAAGGGGCTGACCGCAACCCTCCGCTGGAAGCATCAGCAGCGCGGGACGCCAGCTACGGATATACCGGATCGATCAACAATCCGGCGCTTCGTAGCGGTTGGGACACGAGCCCGAAGACAACCAACAGCGGCGACTACTACGGTGGTTCGGACCGGCCCAATTAAAGCCACTGCAATTGGTGCCCGCTGAACTCAGATGCGGCGGGTCGCCCTTCGTGCCTTCGTGGCGTTGTTGCAATGCCACACGAACGACATGAAACAGTGGTTGAAAAAGGCGTCGATTGACAAGCTCGAAGGCACTGGCAATCCTCATAGGCATGAGTGGGATGTATCGAATCACATCTAAAGCGATGGCACTGATATTCAGGCTGGTGATGATCTCGTCACTGGCCGGGTACAGCTTTTCTGCTGTCAACGCCGCGATGCATCCTGAGAGTTCCGCCCAAATCTCGCAGATTCAGGATGATCATTCCTCTCGCCATGACGACGACGCTGTTGCGATGGCGGATGCAGATCATCACGGCGGCCAGCAAGATCACGGCAGCCCGGAGAAGTCCAAGAACTCCTGCTGCAAGGATTATTGCGGCGTTGCGGCCATCACATGCTCCGGCTCCTCGTTGAGCCATCCGCGCGTGGTTTCCATTCGCGAGTTCATTGACGACACGGACACCGTCGGTCAAAGGCCGAGCCTTCATCGTCCACCCAATATCTGAGAACTAGCACCCGCACTGCGGGTCTTGCTGTGCTTGTGCGCAAGTCGGCGCATCGGCGCAATTGCGATCTTATTCTCGGATTTTCACCATGAAACGTTTGTTACTGGTGGTTGCCTTGCCGCTGTTTGCCAGCGGATGCGCATCCACGTTGCCTGAAGTCGTTGCTTCAACAGACCACCCCGACAACCCGTCCGCGCTCAGGCCGGTCCGCTATCAAAGCCCCATCGGCGGCTACACCCATCGCATGCCCGTCGATCCGAAGCCCTGGCGCGGTCTCAACGACGCCCAGGCTCCGAAAAAAGGATGAGCGCGATGATCGCACGTCACATCAAGCTCGTGTCCGCCGTCGTGCTTCCTCTCGTCGCCGCTGGTTGCGTGACGACAGACTACTCGGCCAAAGACGCCGGATTCACGAACGCCTCGTCGAAAAGCAGCGAGGCAACCGGCAAACAGACCGTTTGGGTGCAAAACCGACAGCAGGCTGCGACAGTCCGCGACCGCGTGAAGGCGCTGATGGCCAGGAAAACCGTCGACGTCGAGACCGCCGTCCAGGTTGCTCTCCTGAACAACAAGGGCCTTCAGGCGTCTTACGCCGATTTGGGCGATAGTGCTGCGGATGCATGGCAGACGCAGCTTTCGGTTTTGCCGACCTTTTCCATCGGCCTGACCGGTATAGGCACTCCCGGACTTGAGGCATATCGTGTTCTTGAAGGGGCTGTCGCAGCCAATATCCTGGCGCTGGCAACCTACGACAAGAACATCAAGCTGGCCGATACACGGTTCCGCCAGGCCCAGCTCAACGCAGCCATAGCCACGATTTCTCTGGCTGCCGAAACGCGTCGCGCCTGGATCAACGCCGTGGCGGCATGGGAGAATGTCGCCTACCTCAACCAGGCGAAGGCAGCCGCCGACGCTGCGTCCGAACTTGCCAAGAAGATCGGCGAAGCCGGATCGATGCCGAAGGCGGAACAAGCGCGGGAACACGTCTTTTACGCCGAGTTGACGGGAGAGACCGCCAAGGCAAGGCTCGAAGCGAAGCTCGCCAAGGAAGAACTGATCAGGCTGATGGGCCTCTCCGGCTCCGACATCGACTTCCAGATTCCCAACCGTCTTCCAACGCTGCCGAAGACATTGCTCAAACGCGACGACATCGAGGTTGAATCGATTCACAAACGCATGGACCTGCAGGTCGCCCGCCTGGAGCTTCAGGCGACCGCTCAGTCCTACAAGCTCGAAGACGTCACCCGCTTCGTCACCGAGATCGAACTCGTCGGCGCCTACGAAAAGGAACGCGAGCGCGACGAGGGCAAGATCCTTTCGGATGTCGGAAAGACGGCCTCGCTGGAGTTCACGATCCCGATCTTCGATTCCGGCCAGGCTCGTCTGCGAAAGGGCGAACTCGCCTACATGCGGGCGGCCAATCAGCTGGCGGAATTTGCGGTCAACGCCCGCTCGCAAGCCCGCTCCGCTTACCTCGCCTACAAGTCGAACTACGACATCGCACGCCACTACCGAAACAACGTCCTGCCGTTGCGCAATGCAATCGAGCAGCAGTCCATGCTCACCTACAACGGCATGATCACCAGCACCTTCGAACTGATCGCCGACAGCCGCGACAAGATCGACTCCACCATCCTCGCCGTCAACGCCAAGCGCGACTTCTGGCTCGCCGAAGCAAGCCTTGCCCCCGTCGTCTATGGCGGCGGCACCGGTTCAGCCTCGGCGGAAACCAGGGTCGCTTCGGCTGACGAGACCAAAAGCGGCGGACATTGAGAAAGGAAACGAGAATGTTCAGTAGAAGACAATTGCTCGGGGCAGGTGCCGCCGGTGCCGCACTCGTCCACTCCCAGGCCTGGGGGCAGACTTCGAACATGGGTCTGCCGGAGGCGGCGGTCATGGATTCCGCCTCAACCCAGCCACCGGTTCGGCCATCCGTCGGTCCGGATTATAACCCGGTCGTGACCCTGAACGGATGGACCCTGCCCTTCCGGATGAACAACGGCGTCAAGGAGTTTCACCTCGTCGCGGAGCCGGTGGAACGCGAGATGGCCGAAGGCATGACGGCCTATCTCTGGGGCTACAACGGCCAGTCGCCGGGACCGACGATCGAGGCCGTCGAAGGCGATCGCGTTCGTATCTTCGTCACCAACAAGTTGCCGGAGCATACGACGGTTCACTGGCACGGTATGATCGTCCCGTCAGGGATGGACGGTGTGGGCGGTCTTTCGCAACCCCACATTCCCGTCGGCAAGACCTTCGTCTACGAGTTCGACCTCGTGAAGTCGGGTACCTTCATGTACCACCCGCATTCGGACGAGATGGTCCAGATGGCGATGGGCATGATGGGCTTCTTCGTCGTTCATCCCAAGGACCCGAAGTTCATGCCGGTGGACCGCGACTTCGTCTTCCTGCTTAGCGCCTACGACATCGATCCCGGCACCTATGTGCCGCGCGTCATGGAGATGACCGACTTTAATCTCTGGACCTGGAACAGCCGCATCTTCCCCGGCATCGATCCGCTGGTGGTCTCGAAGAACGACAAGGTCCGCGTCCGCGTCGGCAACCTGACGATGACCAACCATCCGATCCACATGCACGGCTACGACTTCGAGGTGACGTGCACGGACGGCGGCTGGGTCCGACCCGAGGCACGCTGGCCGGAGGTCAGCATCGACATTCCGGTGGGCGCCATGCGGGCCTACGAGTTCGATGCGAAACATGTCGGCGACTGGGCGATCCATTGCCACAAGTCGCACCACACGATGAACGCGATGGGACACGAAATCCCGACGTTTATCGGTGTCGACAAAAAGGAAGTCGCAAAGAAAATCCGGCAGTTCCGTCCTGAATACGTCCCCATGGGCACCGCCGGCATGGCGGATATGGGCGAAATGTCGATGGAGATACCGGAGAACACCGTTCCCATGATGACTGGCTGGGGACCTCACGGCCCCATCGAGATGGGCGGCATGTTTTCGGTGGTGAAGGTCCGCGAGGGCATCTCGGCGGGCGATTTCACCGATCCGGGTTGGTACGAAAACCCGCCCGGCACACAGGCCTGGGAGTGGACGGGAAACCTCCCCGACGCGCCCAAGGCCAAAGACGCAAAGACGCAGCCGCCTTCGAAACATTCGAGCCACGGCTGATCCAAACACTCCCAAGCAAAAGGACATGACCATGAAAACTGCAATCCTCGGCCTCCTCCTGGCCACACTCGCAACCCCGGTCCTCGCATCGGGCAGTCATGCGGGCGGCCACGGCGAGATCGCCGCCGGCGAACCTGGAGACAAGTCGAAAGTCAGCCAGACGATCCGGATCAGCATGAAGGAGACGCCCGACGGCAAGATGATCTTCACCCCGAACGACTTCAAGGTCCGCAAAGGCCAGACCGTTCGCTTCACCATCAAGAACGAAGGCGAACTCGATCACGAATTCGTCCTCGACCAGGAAGCCAAGGTGATGGAGCACAAGGCGGTCATGGAGAAGTTCCCGGACATGGAACATGACGATCCGAACGCGATCCGCCTCAAGGCCGGCAAGTCCGGCGATATCGTCTGGAAGTTCACCAACGACGGCGTCTTCAAGATCGCCTGCCTCGTTCCCGGCCACTACGACGCCGGAATGCACGGCGACGTCACGGTCGCCGACAAGTAAGCAAGAAGGAAGCAAAAGCCTATGAAAACCGTTCTCAAATTTGCTGTCGTCGCAGCACTCACCCTCACATCCGCCGCCGGGGCGTTTGCTCAGGAGTTCACCAAGGGCACCGTCAAGAAGCTCGATAACGGAGCCAAGAAGGTCACGCTCATCCACGAGGAGCTGAAGGATCTCGGAATGCCCGCGATGACCATGGTCTTTCAGGTCGGCGACGACGCGTTGCTGACCAAGCTGAAGGAAGGCGCCAAGGTGCAGTTCGTCGCTGAACGCGTCAACGGCAAGCTGACGGTCACGCAGGTAAAGTGACCCCAAGGCCGCGCTTCCTTCTGGCAGCGCGGCCTTACCTTTCGGAAGGCCATCCGAAAACCACGGCGCCACAGTGGCGATCGATTGCGGGGTTCAATTCTGCTTGCATGACCGCAAACCGCCGCGAAGAGGTCAATTCCTCTGGGCCCGTGCGAAAATCATCGTGACGATCGGATTATCGGGGTCTTTCACGCCGGCCACCCCTTTTCACCGAGGGGCGAAGCGCCTATATGACGGTTGCCGGACTTCGGTCCGGCTATGGCAATAAACGGTCGGTGTAATAAACCTATTGGACCCGGGGGCGGTACCCGGCGCCTCCACCAAAAACCGGTCGGTCACATCGGGAAACCATGAGGACCGGCTTTTGATGGGGGCGAAATAGGATCGACAAGGGCTTAAAGATCGAACTTTTGCTCGGCATGATACCACCGTTATCGGGTCAAAAAGTGTAGTTGCAAACGACAACAACGCTAAGGGTTATGCTCTCGCTGCCTAATGGCGGTGCGGGAAATCCGAACTAAGTCCTTAGAGGTAGCACTTTAAGGCGGGGTCCGAAGGCACCTGGCAACAGAAGCCTTCACCTTCGCTCCCCAGTCGAATACTATGGAACTGACTCGGATGCTCGTCGGGGCTTCCCCGCACCGGGCCGGCATGGCATAACGCGTCTGACTAAAAGACGAGAGAATGGAAAGACAGGACCGTATGGGGCAGGACCACATCCGTTACGATATTCTGGCGCAGGACGCTTTGCGCGGCGTCATCCGTAAGGTTTTGACCGAGGTTGCGGCCACCGGCCGTCTGCCGGGCGAACATCATTTCTTCATCACCTTCCTGACCGGCGCCCCGGGCGTGCGCATCTCGCAGCACCTCAAGGCGAAATATGCCGAACAGATGACCATCGTCGTCCAGCACCAGTTCTGGGATCTCAAGGTCTCCGAAACCCAGTTCGAAGTGGGCCTTTCCTTCTCCGACACGCCGGAACGCCTGGTCGTTCCCTTCAATGCCATTCGCGGCTTCTACGATCCGTCTGTGAATTTCGAACTCGAGTTCGAAGTGCCGCTCGCCGACGAGGATGAAAACACCACCGCTGAAATCACGGCCATCCCTGTCGAAGCCGTTTCCAAATCCACCGATACCGAAGCCAAGCCCGGCGAAGAGAAGAAGCCTGGCTCCGTCATCTCGCTCGATTCCTTCCGCAAGAAGCAGTAAGCGCCGGGAGGCGCATCAGCCATGAGCGCCGAAATCGTCAACCTTCGCCAGTTCCGCAAAGCTAAGGAACGGCGCGAAAAGGAAAAGGAGGCGGAACAGAACCGCCTCACCTTCGGCCGTACCAAGGCCGACAAGTCCCTGACCAAGGCACGCAATGACAAGGCGGAGAAGGGGCTCGACCAGGGCCACCTGGAAAAGCCCGGCAAGGACGACTGAGTTTCCGTCCGGTGCATATTAATGATCCGCTAACCAGGCTTGCGCCGATCGGCTTGACGCCGGAAGTACCACAGTCTGAATAAGCGAGCTTGTTCAGAAGGTCCGGAGAGTTTCGTGATCCGCAAACATTCCGCGACCCTTCACGGTCATCGCACCAGTTTTTCGCTCGAAGACGAATTCTGGCTCGAGCTGAAAGCGATCGCCACAAAACGCGATATCAGCCTGGCAACCCTGATCGCCGAGATCGACGATCAAAGGGGTGCCGGCAGCAATCTCTCCTCGGCGTTGCGCGTCCACGTCCTCACCTGGCTCAAGTCCTCCTAGATCCGCGTTGCGGCAGCTATCGCTGCACCCCCGGCAGGCTCGGTATGTTGGGCGTGCCCGCGGACGGAAGGCTCGGGAAGTTCTGACGGATCGCGTCGTCGGTCGGCGGCACGATCAGTTGCGGCGGCTGGCTGATCTGACGCTGACGCATTTCTTCGGCCGCTCGGGCCGCCGCCTCCAC
>NZ_JALBGW010000079.1:0-22013 GCF_023006485.1 Neorhizobium sp. BETTINA12A | reverse complement strand
GGCCGCGGGCGGCCTCACCCCATTCGACGTTCACGACGGCGGGCTCGATGGCATCGGCGTCGCAGTTGCAGGCGGCGGCGACGCGGCGCGTCAGCGTGCCGAATTCCATGGTTTTCAGGAAGCCTACCAGTTTTGGGCCGTCCTGCGGCTCCAGCACCAGCGCGTCGAGATCCAGGTCCAAGGGCACGTCGAGCCGAAGCGAGACGAGCCGGCGCGAAAGGCGGGCGAGATCGGCATTGGCGACGATGTTTTCGCGGCGCTTCACTTGCTTGATTTCGCCGGCGCGGGCGATCAGCGTGTCGAGATCGCCGAATTCCTCGAGAAGCTGGGCTGCCGTCTTCGGGCCGATGCCCGGAATGCCCGGCACGTTGTCAACCGAATCGCCGACCATCGCCTGCAGGTCGATCATCTTCTCCGGCGGGACGCCCCATTTCTCGATGACGTCCGGAACGCCGATCTGCTTGTCCTTCATGCTGTCATACATATGGACGTTCGGCGTCACCAGCTGCATCAGGTCCTTGTCGGACGAGACGATCGTCACATCGGCGCCGGTGGCCTCCGCCTGGCGAGCGTAGGTGGCGATGATGTCGTCCGCCTCGAAACCTTCGGTCTCGATGCAGGGCAGATTGAATGCGCGTGTCGCCTGGCGGATCAGGCCGAATTGCGGGATCAGCTCTTCCGGCGGCGCCGAACGGTTCGCCTTGTAGGCGTCGTATAGGTCCTTGCGGAAGGTTCTGGCGGAATAGTCGAAAATGACGGCGAAATGGCTGGGCGTCACGCCGACCGAGGTGTCGCGCGCGTCGGTCAGCAGCTTCCACAACATGTTGCAGAAGCCGGAGACGGCGCCGACCGGCAGGCCGTCGGATTTGCGGGTGAGCGGCGGCAACGCGTGGAAGGCGCGGAAAATGAAGCCGGAACCGTCGATAAGGAAAAGATGATCGCCTTTTTTCATGGCGCAAGGAATAGCGTGAGGCATTTGATCCGTCCACGAAAACTTCGCTGCCGCGAAGCCTCCCGCCCTCACCGGAACGTTACCGATTTGTAATATGCTTTCTCTTGAAAAGCCCGTCGCGGTTCCACATTTCCTTGTTACCGGCGATTGATCACGCCGCAGTCTGGCAGCCGGCCTGTCCCCCGCCGCACCCAGACCGGACAAAGGCCTATCCCCCTCTCCGGGCCTTTGTCCCTCCATCAGAACCGCCACGGCTGTCCCCTCCCTGCCGTGGCGGTTTTTTATTGCCCTTTTGCAGGAAAGACTTGTCATTTTGCCCATCTTCGCACAGGCTTGGCGAAAGCATGGCGTGCGATATATCTGGTAGATAACGCTCGCAAACGGGCTCGTTCAGGGAGGGATGAAGACCAGCCATGGGATTCGACCGCTCGCATTCGGCGACATACCTGGCGGGCCAACTCGCCAAAGGCTTTGCGCGCTCCTTGCAGAAGCGGGCCATGGTGCTTGGCTTTTCTCCCGGGCAGTTTCCTGTCCTGCTCGAACTCTGGCAGGAAGACGGGCTCACACAGAAGCAGCTCCTCGACAAGCTGGAAGTCGAACAGGCAACACTCGCCAATACGCTCGCCCGCATGGAGCGCGATGGGCTGATCCAGCGCACCCCTCATCCGAACGACCGGCGGGCGCAGATCATCACCCTCACCCCGCTCGGCCGCGAGCTGGAAATCCAGGCCGTCGAAGCCGCTTCCGAGGCGGATGCAGCGCTTTTTTCAGGCTTCCGCCGCTTCGAGCGCGAACTGATGATCGAATATATGCGGATGATCGTCGAGAACGCCCGCAAGGTTTGACTGATGTAGCTTCCTTCGTCAGACCTCGCCGTTAGGGGCAACAGGCACTGGTTCCGGCTGACGGTGCGCAGCAGGAAACAGCCTTGCGGGTTTCCTCCGCCAGCCAGCGGTCGCGAGGTTTGCAGCTCGCCGGGCGGGCGGCCAGTTCCACATGCAATGCCCCGCCCTCTAGGACCGGCGTCGAAGCGCAGTAGAGCTGCATCGGCCGGATCCCGTCGCTGACTTCGAACGTCAATTTGGCGGTGCCCTCGATCTTCACGTGTTCGGAGAACTTACGGATGATCGCCGAAAACTTGCCCGCCGTCATATGGGTACGGTCGCCTTCCTCGATGTCCCAGAGCTGCACGAAAATTTCCGACCAGGTTTCGGGATTGGCACCACAGTCGAGCGCCGAGAACTGTCCCGCTTTGACCTCGGTGACATGGTAGCCCGGCTTTACCGGCCGGCCATCGTAGTGAAACACCAGCGGCTGATCGCTGACACCCGCCAATGTGTCGAGCAGGAAACCCAGGCTGATGTCGTCCTGCAGAACCGGCTTGTCTATCGCGTTCATTTCGGCTACTCCATATTTCAACTATTCAAGGATTGTTGAAATATGGATGAACGTCAAGCCCTCGCGTCATTCGGAGCACTCTCGCAGGATACCCGCCTGCAGATTGTCCGGATGCTGGTTGTTGCCGGACCCTCCGGCATGGCGGCCGGCACGATCGCCGAGCAATTGGATGTATCGCCATCGAACGTCTCCTTCCATCTCAAGGAGCTGGACCGGGCCGGGCTAATCTCCCAGCAGCGGGAATCCCGCTCGATTATCTATTCCGCCAATTACGAAGCGCTCGGCGGCCTTGTCCGCTTCCTGATGGAAGACTGCTGCGCCGGGCATCCGGAAATCTGCGCGCCAGCCGCCGAGGTGGCCGCCTGCTGTACCCCTGCACCCAAGGAGAACCTGCAATGACCGCCGATCGCGTTTACAATGTTCTTTTTCTCTGCACCGGAAATTCCGCCCGCTCGATCATCGCCGAAGCGATCCTCAATCGTCTCGGCGCGGGCAAATTCAGGGCCTATTCCGCTGGCTCCCAGCCGAAAGGCGACGTGCATCCCTATACGATCGACCTGTTGAAGGGCCTGAACTACCAGACCGAGTTTGCGCGCTCCAAGAACTGGGACGAGTTTGCCGTCGCAGGTGCACCGCAGATGGATTTCGTCTTCACCGTCTGCGACAACGCCGCCAGCGAAACGTGCCCGGTCTGGCCGGGCCAGCCGATGACGGCGCATTGGGGCGTACCGGATCCGGCCGCCGTCGAGGGTGAAGAAGCCGAACGGCGGTTCGCGTTCGCGGAAACATACCGCATGTTGAACAACCGTATTTCCATCTTCATCAGCTTGCCGATGACCACGCTCGATAAACTTGCGCTTCAGAAGCGTCTCGACGAGATCGGCCACAACTTCCCGAAGGCAGGTTAACCAGCATGTTCGACCTACGCCGCAGACTGACGGCCGAAGCCCTCGGCACCGCCATGCTGGTCGCCACCGTAGTCGGTTCCGGCATCATGGCCGACCGGCTCTCAGTGGACATGGCGGTTTCGCTGCTCGGTAATACCCTCCCGACCGGCGCGATTCTCGTTGTCCTGATCACCCTGCTAGGGCCGATTTCCGGAGCGCATTTCAATCCGGCGGTGACAATGGTGTTTGCCCTGAGACGCGAGATCGATATCCGTTCGGCGCTCTTCTATCTCGCCGCGCAATTCGCAGGTGGCATCGCGGGAACCATCCTGGCGCATGCGATGTTCGATCTGCCGCTGCTGCAGGTGTCCGCCACGATCCGGACAGGACCGGGCCAATGGCTCGCCGAGGTGGTCGCCACTTTCGGCCTCATCCTCACGATCCTCGCCGGGATCCGGTTCCGTTCCGAGGCTATTCCGTGGCTGGTCGGCCTCTATATCACCGCTGCCTACTGGTTCACCGCCTCGACCTCGTTTGCCAATCCCGCCGTCGCGCTGGCGCGATCGCTCACCGATACCTTTGCCGGAATCCGGCCGGGCGATCTTGCCGGCTTCATCCTGGCCGAGATCGTCGGCGCCCTCGTGGCCCTGCTGCTGGCCGGCTGGCTGCTGGCGGAGACAAAACCCCTCACCCAACCGCTCGCACACATGAAGGGCGCAGAATGACCATCGACGTCACCATCTATCACAATCCGGATTGCGGCACCTCGCGCAACACGCTGGCCATGATCCGCAATGCCGGCATCGAGCCGACCGTGATCGAATATCTGAAAACACCGCCGACGCGCGACCAGCTCGTCCAGATGATCGCGGATGCGGGTCTCACCGTGCGAGAGGCGATCCGCGAAAAGGGCACGCCCTACGCGGAGCTCGGTCTCGACGATCCGGTCCTTTCCGACGATCAATTGCTGGACGCGATGCTGAAGGATCCGATCCTGATCAACCGCCCGTTCGTCATCACGCCGCTCGGCACGCGTCTGGCGCGACCGTCGGAGGCCGCGCTGGATATTCTGCCGGATACCCACCAGGGTCCGTTCGCCAAGGAAGACGGCGAACAGGTGCTCGATGCTGAAGGTAAACGCATTGTCTGAACGCATGCCCGTTGCCGCCGTCGTGGCGCTGGGCGTCACGCAGATCATCGGGTATGGCACCCTTTATTACAGTTTCAGCATCCTTGCGCCCGATATGGCGGCGCATTTCTCGTGGTCCAGCGAATGGATCTTCGGGGCGCTTTCAGTCGCGCTTCTGATCGGCGGGCTCAGCGCTCCATGGCTCGGCGCGCTGTTCGACCGGATCGGCGCCGGTCGCGTCATGACCGTCGGTTCTGCCGCGGCCGCGGCCGCATTGGTCGTCTGCGCTCTGGCGCCCGGCAAGGCCACCTTTGTCGCGGCGCTGATTGCGATCGAGGTGGCTGCCAATCTCGTGCAATATGGCGCCGCCTTCGCCCTTCTGGTGCAGCTTCGGCCACAAGTCGCGCAACGCAGCATCACCTATCTCACCCTGATCGCTGGATTCGCCTCGACGATCTTCTGGCCGATCACCGCAGCGCTGCATGCCTATCTCTCCTGGCAGCACGTCTATCTCGTCTTTGCGGCGCTCAATCTGCTGGTCTGCTTGCCGCTGCATGCCTGGCTGTCTCATGGAGCCGCGCGACGAAAGACGGCGTCTTCTGCCCTCCCCACCCGGACCGAGGGCATTTTGACGTCCGACCTGCGGTTCATCGGCTTTACGCTGATGGTCGCCGGATTTTCGCTGCAGTCGCTGGTGAGTTCCGCCGTGCTCGTCCATATGGTGCCGCTGCTCTCCGGCCTTGGTCTCGGCACGAGTGCTGCGCTGGTCGGCACATTGTTCGGCCCTTCCCAAGTTCTTAGCCGGCTCATCAACATGACGTTCGGCCAAAACCTGCAGCCCCTTCGCCTCGCGCTGATTGCGGCGGCGCTGCTGCCGGCCGGCGTTGTCGTTCTTGTCCTCACGGCGCCATCGGTACCCGGAGCGATGCTGTTTGCGGTCATCTTCGGCATGGGTAACGGACTTTTGAGCATCGTGACGGGTACCCTTCCGCTGACGCTGTTCGGCAGTGACGGCTACGGCAAACTGCAGGGCAAGATGATGTCGGCCCGGTTGATCGTCTCGGCGATTGCCCCCTTCGTCCTGGCGCTTTCCATGCAGCGGCTGGGTTTTATCTGGTCGCTTTCGATCACGGCGGCGCTTGGCGCTCTTGCCGTCCTCGCCTTCCGCGCCATCGATGGGCTCGTCCGGAACGGAACGCGCTTCGGCTAGGATGCCCATCCCGCGTGCCATGGACGTCTTTGCCATTGTCTCTTCCACCCCGGACTTGCTAACAAGGTCGGGCATCCGAAACGATGGGCCGCTTCTCGCCTCCTGGGCTCAAGGGTCTCGCACTTCAAAGACAGGATTCCCCATGACCGATCTTTCCTCCGTCCTCGACCGCGCCGACCGCAATCTTCCCGAAAGCCTCGAGCGCCTGTTCGGCCTCGTCCGCATCAAGTCGATTTCCACCGACCCCGCCTTCAAGCCGGATTGCCGCAAGGCTGCCGAGTGGCTGGTGGCCGAACTCAAGGATCTCGGCTTCGAGGCGTCGGTTCGTGATACGACCGGCCATCCGATGGTTGTCGGCCATCATCCGGGCGCCAGCGCCGACGCGCCGCATGTGCTGTTTTATGGCCATTACGACGTCCAGCCGATCGATCCGATCGAACTCTGGGAGGATGATCCCTTCGATCCCAAGGTCAAGGAACTCGGTCCCGGCCGCAAAGTGGTGACGGGCCGCGGCGTTGCCGACGACAAGGGCCAGTTGATGACCTTCGTCGAAGCCTGCCGCGCCTATAAGGATGTGCATGGCTCGCTGCCGGTGCGTGTCACCATCCTCTTCGAAGGCGAGGAAGAATCCGGCTCGCCGTCGCTCAAACCCTTCCTCGATGCCAATGCTGCCGAGTTGAAGGCTGATTATGCGCTGGTCTGCGATACCGGCATGTGGGACGCCGATACGCCGGCGATCACCGCGTCGCTGCGCGGCCTGGTGGGCGAGGAAATCATCGTCACCGCCGCCAATCGCGACCTGCATTCCGGCATGTATGGAGGTGCAGCCGCAAACCCGATCCAGATTCTGTCGAAGATCCTCGCCGGACTGCATGACGATACCGGCCGCGTGACGCTCGAAGGCTTTTATGACGGCATCGAGGAGACCCCGTCCAACATCAAGGCGGCCTGGGAAAGCCTTGTCGCCGGACGCGACGATTTCCTCGGCGAGGTGGGGCTGTCGGAACTGGCCGGCGAGAAGGGCCGATCGCTGCTCGAACTCATCTGGGCACGGCCGACCTGCGAATTCAACGGCATCAGCGGCGGTTACGAAGGCCAGGGCTTCAAGACGGTCATCGCCTCGAAGGCATCGGCCAAGGTCTCCTGCCGTCTCGTCGGCGGCCAGGACCCGGAGAAGATCCGCGAAAGTTTTCGCGCCTATGTGCGCTCGAAAATCCCTGCCGATTGCTCGGTGGAATTCCTGAAGCATGGCGGCTCGCCGGCGATCCAGCTCGGCTACGACTCGCCGGTGCTCACCAAGGCGAAGACCGCGCTTTCCGAAGAGTGGCCTAAGCCGGCACTGCTCGTCGGGGTCGGCGGCTCTATCCCGATCGTCGGCGATTTCCAGAAGACGCTCGGCATGGAATCGCTGCTGGTCGGCTTCGGCCTCAGCGACGACCGTATCCACTCGCCGAACGAGAAATACGACCTGCGCTCCTTCCACAAGGGCATCCGCTCCTGGGCACGGATCATCGCGGCGCTGGCTGGCTGAACTTGATGCTTAAAACTGAAAAGGCTCGACGCGTCTTCGCGTCGAGCCCTAAAAAACAAAAAGGCCGGGGCAAGCCCGACCTTTCCACTCCCATTCACCGGTGCCAGTACATCCGTGGTCACTCTAAATGGGACAAGCATTTCCGACGCGGCCGCTTTCGACCTTTCCAGATCACCACGGCTCTAGCGGTCATCGTCTCTCGGTGAGGTAAACATTCCGTTAACGCGGATATGGAAACTGCCTCAAGACGGCACGGTCGCCCGTATTTGCCGTAACACACATGGTCGCTGAAGCTCTTTGGAGCCCGACCATGCGGGTGCGTCGGAAACGCTATTGTACCCTAAATGGGAGCTGGGATTTCCGTTTACAAGGGGCTTCAATTTAGAATTATTCTAGATAATAAAACCTAGCTTCCCAAAAGCAGAAAGGCCGGACGAGCCGGCCTTTCGCAATCTTAAAGACCTGAAGTCTTCAGCAGATCATGCGCCCTGGAGGCGGTCTGCGGAAACCTTGCCCGAACGCTTGTCGCTGACGAGTTCGTAGGAGATCTTCTGACCATCCTTGAGCTGGCCGAGGCCGGCGCGCTCAACGGCAGAGATGTGAACGAATACGTCCTGCGAACCGTCGTCAGGCTGAATGAAGCCGTAGCCCTTGGTTGCGTTGAACCACTTTACAGTACCGGTAGCCATAACGATGCCTTTCCCTTGCAAATATGACCGACTATTCCACGCTCGAGCGCTTGGAACGTTGAAGTTTCGTATTTGAAGAGAGATCGTCGCAAACGCCGTGAGGCGCATAGTGCTGGCTATCAAACAAATATCGATGGCGAACCAAATAGGGTCTTCGCGCAAAAAGGTCAAGATCGGGAAAATTCAGGCTTGCCTTAAAAAGCGAAATCGCCAGCGATTTCAAGGCATATAAAACAGAAAACCCGGCGCGGGAGGAGGTGCGCCGGGTTTCTGAAACTGACCAACAACTGGGAGGAGGAGGTGTTGTCGGTCCCATCAAGGGCGCTGGGAGGAGGAGTGCGCCCGTCGATGAATTGAACATACAGGATCGAAGCTCAAAAAACAGTCACGATATCGCACTGCAGCATTGCAACTCTCGCATAGCTTCATTGTTTTCTTGCGGCGGGCGTGATCCTGCGCCAATTTTGCGGACATGAGCCTCGAATCCGTCCGCGCCTTCTTCGCCGCCAACGCCCCCGACATCCACGTCATCATTACCGAGGAAAGCTCGGCGACCGTACCGCTTGCCGCTGCCACCCACGGCGTGGCGCCCGAACAGATCGCCAAGACGATCTGCGTGCGCGCCGGCGAAACTACCGCGCTGGTGGTCATGTCAGGAACCAGCCGTCTGGACAATCGCAAATTCCGAGATCGGTTCGGCGCAAAGCCGCGCATGCTCGGCGGCGACGACGTCGTGGCGATCACCGGGCATCCTGTCGGCGGCGTATGCCCGTTCGGCCTGCCTTCGCCGATGCCGATCTACTGCGACGTATCGCTTTTAAAATTTCCGGAAGTCGTGCCCGCGGCCGGCGCCGTCAATGCCGCGGTGCGTATCAGCCCCGACCGGATGGCGGACCTGACCGCAGCGATCTGGGTCGATGTCGGTCAGGATCCGGTACCAGATGGCGGCGTCGCCTAAAGGCGGCCGCTCAGATAGCGGTCATACCAGGCATGTTTGCTGTCGGCAGAAGCGGTGGCCACCACATAGCCGATCGCAAAACCGATGGCACCGATCAGGGTGAACAGTGTCGTGGTGGCGGCAGGGTGTTCGCGGATGGTGCCGGCAACCGAGCTTGCTTCATTCTGGACGTAGTGCGCAGCGTTGCCGGCACGCTCGGCGACCCTGCCATAGGCAGCGCCGGTCTTTTCGGCGAGCATCTCGCGCAGATTGGCGATCTCGGAACGAAGCGTCGCAATCTCGGTCCTGACGTCTTCGCTGGGCTCGTAGTCGAAAGAGGGCGTATCCGGCCTCGCGGGTGTATTCAGGTTTCTGGCGGACTCTGCCATTACCGGCCTCCTTGAGTTGTTCGAGAGACCGTTCAACTGTTGAAGGACTGATAGGTTCCTCGTTTAGGCGAGGAGCTATCGGCTTTTCGCCAGCGCCTCGGCGAGCGCCGAGAGCTTTTGCTTGTCATCCGAGCCTTTTTGAAGCGAGTTCACGAGGATCAGCGCGAGCGCCTCCGCATCGGGGCTCGCCTTGTCGATCTGGTGTTCGGCACAAGCCTGGTCAAAGACCTGCTGCAGCAGGCTGAGCTGCTCGGGATTGACCGGATTTCGAACCATCTGTGTAGGCATATAACCCTCCCGATCATACGGTGCCCGACCGGCGGACCACTCCCCTCGCCCCATTCAGCAATGGCGGCCGGAGAAAATTACCAGCGGCCTTTTATTGCGACAGTCTTGCGCCGGCCTTGTCAGCGCCCGGGGAAAAAGGTCTGCAAGCCACAGGAGAGGGGATTTTGAGCCTTGGCTAATAAATTGACAATAACAATAATAGAGGGGTGCAATATAAGGGTGGACCCGTACGGGTTACTACCTATACGGGTCCGTCGCGAGCGTCCGCGGGCTGGGCAGAGGGTTCGGCCCGGTTATGCCATGCCGGCCGGATCGCCGGTCGGCAGGAGTGCGGGATCAAGCGTCGGATCCTGCGGGTTCTTGCTGTCGCCGGGATCCTGCGCCGGCGTCAATGGCGGCTTTTCCTGGGTGCGATCGGGAACTCCGCCCGCCGGCGTCGGCCCGCGCGGCTGAGGGCTCGGAGTCGGGATAGGGTCTCGATTGGGCATGATGGTCTCCTTTCTTGTCAGGAAACCAACGACTGAGGCCCGCCACTGTTCCAGGAGCGGATAGGATTCTGAGGAAAACCTCACTCACCTCTGGCGATACCAGCGCCGGTCGCGGGACGCGGACGACATGCCGAGCATGTAGCCGACCGCCAAGCCGAGCAGGCCGACGACGGCAATTGCCGAACCGGTAGCCGCCGGATGATCGACGGCATGAGCGCCGACCATACCCGCCTCGTCCTTGACACGATGAACAGCAGATTTCGTACGAACGCTAACGCCTGCCTCTTCGGCGACGTCGCCTGTAAAGCCGGCAGCGAGAGGTTTTTTAGCCATCAGAGTCTCCTTTTCGGAAACAACACCAAGCGGAACGCGAGGTTCCGTTGCTCGATTTATCCGAGAGGGCGGGGCTCTATCTGAAGCAAAATGAAAACCCGCACCGGCGGGAAGCCGGCGCGGGCAAAACGATTATTCGGTGGCTTTAGCCTGTCCTTCGGACTGCTTCAGCACGGCAGCTTCCTCGCGCGGATCCATTTTCGGAGCCGCAATGCTTGCCGTGGTGACTTCCTTGTCCACCTTGGCGGAAGCCGTGACGTTGTGGCCGGCGCATTCCGCAAGAGCTGCGGTTGACGACAGGCCGAGCACGGCGGCGATGACGAGAATTGTCTTCATGCCATTCTCCTTTCGCTGTGGTTGCGGGCGTAAAATAACCCGCAGAGTCATAAACCCGAAATCACGAATTCGCGTTTCGGGTCGTCTCAAACTGCCGGCTTTTCGCCGTCCGCCGCGATTACATCAGCTTCGAAAGGGTTTCGCGATTGACGAAAATATCAGTCTTTCCGGCTTCATAAGCGGGGTGGCTGAACTCCACCATTCCCCTTTCAGGCATTTCAAGCGCCTGCTTGACGGTGACCAGCCCGACCGGGACACGCTGGTCGCCATTCCGGACGACTGCCTCGACGACTTTCTGCATATCCTCCCCTCCTCCAAGGTGGAATCCGTCGTAACGCGGATCTTGCCTCCTTGTTCCATCAGGAATCGGATTTTTTTAAGGTTGGATGCGGTATTGGGGGGCTTTTGTAACATAGGCCAACGCCCGGCCATCCAGGGCGTTGCGGCTTTTCAATGAAGGTCCAGCGGCAGCTGGATGCCCTTGGGAATATTCGGGCGTCGCTGGTTGGCGATCTGTATCTTCTGGAATGTCTCGCGCCGGCGTTGCGCTTCAGCCTCGCGCAGAGCCCTAGAGGCCGCGACTGCAGCCATTGCGCGTTCGATCACCTGTTCGGTTCTGCTCATCAGTACCTCCACATGTTCTCTGTTTGTTCTCATAAATAGCGATGGAAGTCAAGCGGTTCAAGATCACCCGGATAAACACGCCCTTTACCCCTCCTTAAATCGCCGCATTTAAAGTCCAGCCAAGGCTTGGGCGATCAGACATCGAGTAACAGCCTGTTTTGACAGGCGTGTAACGGGGGTATGCCAGCTCACCATGGCAGCCAGAGGCAAATCAGACAAACGCGTTGAACCATCCTTCGAAGGTTCGCGGCCGAGCGGCGATTTACGTCTCGACGCGGACGAGCGGATCGTGGGCAACGGCCGGCCTGGCAGACGTCCATCGAAAGCCGAAAGCGAAGATCGCGACGAGCGTTCCGAGCGCCCGGAACGTGTCCGTCCATCCCGCAACAGGAAGGTTCCACCGCGTCGCGAAGGCGGCGGGTTCTTCGCGCCGCTCAGGAGGCTCGTCTACTGGTGCTTCGTACTCGGCATCTGGGCCGGCATCGCCGTCGGCGGGCTGGTGCTTTATTACGGTGCCAGAATGCCGGCCGCCAGCACCTGGGCTATCCCGGATCGGCCGCCGAACATGAAGATCACCGCCGTCGACGGCTCGGTCGTCGCCAATCGCGGCTCGACCGGCGGCGAGGCCCTGGCGCTGGAGGAAATGTCGCCCTACCTGCCGCAGGCGGTGATCGCCATCGAGGACCGGCGCTTCTATTCGCATTTCGGCGTCGATCCGCTCGGCCTGGCTCGCGCCTTCGTCAACAACCTGACCGGCCAGCCGATCCAGGGTGGCTCAACGATTACCCAGCAGCTCGCCAAGAACCTGTTCCTGTCGCCGGACCGCACGTTCGAACGCAAGATCCAGGAGGTGCTCCTGTCCTTCTGGCTGGAGCACAAGTTCACCAAGGACCAGATCCTCGCCATGTACCTGAACCGGGTGTTCTTCGGTTCGAACGCCTATGGCGTGGAGGCCGCCTCGCGGCGGTATTTCAACAAGTCCGCCCGCGACGTGAACCTCGGCGAAGCGGCAACGCTTGCCGGCCTGCTCAAGGCTCCGTCCCGCCTGTCGCCGGCCCGAGACCCGAAGGCTGCGGAAACCCGCGCCCAGGTCGTGCTCGGCACGATGCGCGAAGAGGGCTATGTCACCGACAGCGACCTCAAGACCGCCATGTCGCAACCGCCAGCCAAAGCGAAGAGCTACTGGACCGGCGCCCAGCATTATGCCGCCGATATGGTCGTCGACGAGGTGAAGAGCCTGATCGGCGAGCCGAAGGTCGACGTGACCATCGAAACGACGCTCGACATGCGCCTCGAAGCCGCCGCCGAAAAATCGCTGAACGATGTTCTGAAGAAGGAAGGCGGCAAGCTCAACGCCTCGCAAGCGGCCCTTGTTACGGTCGATGCGACCGGCGCGATCCGGGCGCTGGTCGGCGGCCGCGATTATGCGACAAGCCAGTTCAACCGCGCCGTCAAGGCGAAACGCCAGCCGGGTTCGGCTTTCAAACCCTTCGTCTATGCAGCGGCACTCGAAGCCGGCGCCCGGCCGGATTCGATGGTCAACGATGCGCCGGTCAAGATCGGCAACTGGTCGCCGGAGAATTTCGACGAGAAATACCGAGGTCCCGTAACGCTCGCCTCAGCCTTCGCGCAGTCGCTCAATACGGTCGCCGCGCAGCTCGTCATGCAGGTCGGCCCGGACAAGGTGGTGAGCCTCGCCCACCGGCTCGGCATCGATTCCGACATCCAGGCCAATGCTTCGATCGCGCTCGGCACCTCGGAAGTCTCGCTGGTCGAGCTGACATCTGCCTACGCGTCCTTCATGAACGGCGGTTACAAGGCAACGCCGCATATCGTCAAGCGCATCACCGATCCGGACGGCAAGGTGCTTTACGAGGCCGATTATGCCAACCCGCCGCGCGTGCTCAGCGAGCCGGTGGCGGCGACGATGAACGGCATGATGAACCGCGTCATCAACGAGGGCACCGGCAAGGCGGCCAGGATCGACGGCTGGCAGGCAGCCGGCAAGTCGGGCACCACCCAGTCGTTCCGCGACGCACTGTTCGTCGGTTATACCAGCATCATGACGACCGGCATCTGGTTCGGCAACGACGACGGCGCCTTCATGAAAAAGGTGACCGGCGGCGGGCTTCCGGCAAAAGCCTGGAAGGAATATATGACGTCGGCGATGAAGGGTTATACGCCGACGCCGCTGTTCGGCACCGGCCGCGGCCTCGATCTGCCCCCTGCCGCAGTCCAGCCGGATTCGCCGTCGACGACGATCGGCGATATCATTTCCGGCATCCTGCCCGGCGGGCGCCGGACCCAGGACGAACTCCCCGCCGATTATCCGCCGGCGCCGCGCCCTCCCGCCCAGGATTCCGCCTCGATCGAACGGGAACCGGCCCGCGTGCGGCCCGTCTATGGCGACAATCAGGGGTATGACAACAGGGACAACAGACAGATCTACGACAATCGGCCGGTCTATGGCGACCGCGGTCGTCATAGCGACGTGATACCGCCTGGCGATGTTCCGGCCCGTGACTATCGCCAGTATCGCGGCCCTTATGATTCGCCCACTCCGGTGCCCCCGGGAGCGATCGGCGGCGGCCCCGTTCCGCCCGGCGACGTGGGCGTTGCGGGCTCCAGAGGGCAGCCCCGGCAGACCACGCTTTTCGACCTGATCATGGGGCAGTGAAGCGTATTCACAGTATTGCTCGGCAAACTGTTCTTTTTGCTAGGATCCGGGCGATTTCTCGCCTTGCAGTCCTAAAAACCCGTCCTTATATACGCCGCATGACCGCAGCCGATGCTGCGTACCATCCCAGTCGAGGAACTGTCAGTGGAATGCCTTTGAGGGGTTCCGATGGTTCGCTTAAAGGAGAGAGAAGAAAATGGCAAAAGTAATTGGCATCGACCTCGGTACCACCAACTCCTGCGTCGCCATCATGGACGGCAAAGATGCGAAGGTGATCGAGAACGCCGAAGGCGCGCGTACCACGCCCTCCATGGTCGCATTTTCCGATGACGGCGAACGCCTCGTCGGCCAGCCGGCCAAGCGCCAGGCAGTGACCAACCCCACCAATACCCTCTTCGCCGTGAAGCGCCTTATCGGCCGCCGCTACGAAGATCCGACGGTTGAAAAAGACAAGGGCCTCGTCCCCTTCGATATCGTCAAGGGCGACAATGGCGACGCCTGGGTCAAGGCCCAGGGCAAGAACTATTCCCCCGCACAGGTTTCTGCGATGATCCTTCAGAAGATGAAGGAAACCGCCGAATCCTACCTCGGTGAAAAGGTCGAAAAGGCCGTCATCACTGTACCGGCCTACTTCAACGACGCGCAGCGCCAGGCAACCAAAGATGCCGGCCGCATTGCAGGTCTCGAAGTGCTGCGCATCATCAACGAGCCGACGGCAGCCGCTCTCGCCTATGGCCTCGACAAGAAGGACGGCAAGACGATCGCCGTCTACGATCTTGGCGGCGGCACGTTCGACATCTCGGTCCTAGAAATCGGCGATGGCGTCTTCGAAGTGAAGTCGACCAACGGCGACACCTTCCTCGGCGGTGAAGACTTCGACATGCGTCTCGTCGAATATCTTGCCAACGAGTTCAAGAAGGACCAGGGCATCGACCTGAAGAACGACAAGCTCGCCCTGCAGCGCCTCAAGGAAGCTGCCGAAAAGGCCAAGATCGAACTCTCGTCGTCGCAGCAGACCGAAATCAACCTGCCGTTCATCACCGCCGATGCTTCCGGTCCGAAGCATCTGACGCTGAAGCTGACCCGTGCCAAGTTCGAAAGTCTGGTCGACGATCTGGTCCAGCGCACCATCGCGCCGTGCAAGGCAGCCCTCAAGGATGCCGGCGTCACCGCAGCCGAAATCGATGAAGTGGTTCTCGTCGGCGGCATGAGCCGCATGCCGAAGGTTCAGGAAGTCGTCAAGCAGCTGTTCGGCAAGGAGCCGCACAAGGGCGTCAACCCGGATGAAGTCGTCGCTCTCGGCGCCGCCATCCAGGCCGGCGTTCTGCAGGGCGACGTCAAGGACGTTCTGCTGCTCGACGTGACCCCGCTGTCGCTTGGCATCGAAACGCTCGGTGGCGTCTTCACCCGCCTGATCGACCGCAACACGACGATCCCGACCAAGAAGAGCCAGACCTTCTCGACCGCCGAAGACAACCAGCAGGCCGTGACTATCCGCGTATCGCAGGGCGAACGCGAAATGGCCCAGGACAACAAGCTGCTCGGCCAGTTCGACCTTGTCGGCCTGCCGCCGTCACCGCGCGGCATGCCGCAGATCGAAGTCACGTTCGACATCGACGCCAACGGCATCGTCCAGGTTTCGGCCAAAGACAAGGGCACCGGCAAGGAACAGCAGATCCGCATCCAGGCTTCCGGCGGTCTCTCCGACGCCGAGATCGAAAAGATGGTCAAGGACGCCGAGGCCAATGCCGAAGCCGACAAGAAGCGCCGTGCCGGCGTCGAGGCCAAGAACCAGGCCGAAAGCCTCGTCCATTCCAGCGAAAAGTCGCTGAAGGAATATGGCGACAAGGTTTCCGAGACGGACCGCAAGGCGATCGAAGATGCGATCGCTTCGCTGAAGGCTGCCGTCGAAGCTCCGGAACCGGATGCCGATGACATCCAGGCGAAGACGCAGATCCTGATGGACGTATCCATGAAGCTTGGTCAGGCCATTTATGAGGCCCAGCAGGCCGAAGGCGGCGAAGGCTCCACGGGCGGCAAGGACGATATCGTCGATGCCGACTACGAGGAAGTCAAGGACGACAAGAAGTCCGCTTGATCCGCCGGTTGCCTGATGGCCAGACCTCGACCATAGTTGACTAGAGTATCCGGCTGCCTTCGTGCAGCCGGAATCCTTTCCGGAGCCGGTTACCTCCATGGCAAAAGCAGACTTTTACGAAACGCTGGGTGTCGGCAAGACCGCCGACGAGAAGGAGCTCAAAAGCGCCTTCCGCAAGCTCGCGATGAAATATCATCCCGACAAGAATCCGGGCGACGCAGAAGCCGAAAAGAAGTTCAAGGAACTCGGCGAGGCCTACGAGACCTTGAAGGATCCCCAGAAGCGTGCGGCCTACGACCGCTTCGGCCATGCCGCCTTCGAACACGGCGGAATGGGCGGCGGTGGCGGTGGCTTCTCGGGCGCGGGCGCCGGTGGCTTCTCCGATATCTTCGAAGACATTTTTGGCGAAATGATGGGCGGCGGACGCGCCCGCCGGTCCTCTGGCGGTCGCGAACGCGGCGCCGATCTTCGCTACAATATGGAAATCACGCTGGAAGAAGCGTTTGCCGGCAAGACGGCGCAGATCCGGGTTCCGACCTCGATCACCTGCGACGTCTGTTCCGGCTCCGGCGCCAAGCCCGGCACGCAGCCGAAGACCTGCGGCACCTGCCAGGGTTCCGGTCGTGTGCGCGCAAGCCAGGGTTTCTTCTCGGTCGAGCGCACCTGCCCGACCTGCCACGGCCGCGGCCAGACGATTACCGATCCCTGCTCCAAGTGCCACGGCCAGGGCCGCGTCACCGAAGAGCGGTCGCTGTCGGTCAACATCCCGGCCGGCATCGAAGACGGCACCCGCATCCGCCTGCAGGGCGAAGGCGAAGCCGGTACGCGCGGCGGGCCTGCGGGAGACCTCTACATCTTCCTGTCAGTGAAACCGCACCAGTTCTTCCAGCGCGACGGCGCCGACCTTTATTGCGCCGTGCCGATCTCGATGACGACGGCCGCTCTCGGCGGCACGTTCGACGTCGCGACGCTCGACGGAACCAAATCCCGTGTGACGGTGCCGGAAGGCACCCAGCCGGGCAAGCAGTTCCGCCTGAAGGGCAAGGGCATGCCGGTGCTGCGATCCAGCCAGACGGGCGATCTCTACATCCAGATCCAGATCGAGACGCCGCAGAAGCTCACCAAGCGGCAGCGCGAACTGCTGCAGGAATTCGAGGAACTGTCCTCGAAGGAGAACAATCCGGAATCGACGGGCTTCTTCGCCCGGATGAAGGAGTTCTTCGAGAACTGAGCTTCTGGAACCCAATTTTGAAGCCGCCCGCAACAGACCGTTGCGGGCGGCTTTTTCGTTGAGCGTCTAGAACGTATCACGGACGCCGCTGCGTGGATCGTTCAGCAACAACCACATCCGAAACGGCTGGACCTTCGTCGACGTGGTTCCGAGGGTCTCCTATTTCGGACCAGCAACTGACGCCCTTCCAGCTTATTTTGTCGGCGAAGGCATGCGGGCCACGAACCAGCCGAAATATCTCTGGATTGCCGGCGAGACGACAAATACGATCGACAGCACCATGATCGGCGCGATCAGGATCGTTCGATGCCACACGGCCCAACCTTCTGTGAGTGGCGCGAGGATATAGAGAAGTACGGTGATCAACGGATAGATGGCGAGGATCATTACGAGGGCGAGACGCCCCTTCGAAAGGTTGACGCGAGCGGGTACGGTCTGCAATTGCGCCTCCATGGCTTGATTTCTGCTATCGGAACTGAGGGTTAAAGTTGCTGTGGTCACTATGAGCTCCATAGAAACGGTCCGTTTCCATGGAGCTCATATAACGAAACGATCCGTTTCGTTCAAGTAGGACTCTTGTGATGTCGAATAAAATTTTGCTTGGGGGGTCCGCATGACTGGGAAAAAGGCTGCGGACGCCCGCCGCACCTCGATCGGCGCCCAGCGCAATCCCGCCAGCCAGGACGCCATTCTCCAGGCTGCGGAGGAAATCCTTGTCGAGGGCGGGCTCGGATCGTTTTCGATCGAGGCCGTCGCCCGGCGAGCCCATGCGGGCAAACCGACGATTTATCGGTGGTGGCCGACGCGTACGATCCTGCTTCTGGACGTCTACCATCGCCAGAAATTCGTCGATATCGCACCCGATACCGGGGCGATCGAGACGGATATCTTCCAACTCCTGAGCGACTTGCTCGAGTTCTGGAATACCGGCCATGGAGGCGCGGTTTTCCGCTCCGTCATCGCCGAGGCCCAGACCGACCCGGCGGCCAGCAAGGCGCTCGCGGCCTACATGGCCGAGCGATACCAGCAGGGCGGCGAGATATTCCGCCGGGCAAAGGCCCGAAACGAAGTGGCCGATTGGGTCGTACCCGAGCTTGCCATGGAGATCATAACAAGTTTCGTGTGGAAACGGCTGCTCACCGACCGGCTGGAGATTGCACCTGAGCAGCTGCGCCTGGTGGTTCGGCACCTCGTGCACGGCTTAAAGGCACAGTAGGTCTCCGGAACATCCGCCCGCCCGTGTCCAATCGGCCGAGGAAATATGTCGCGCTCAGGCGACGCAAGCCCCGCGCCGCCTGAGCGGCAACCGGGCGGTCAATAATGCGGCGGTCTGGTGATGGCCGGCGCGTCCAGCGAGGATTCCTCCAGCGAGAGGAACCGCTCGGTCAGCCGGTCGAGCTTGGCGCGCGTCTGTTCCATCACCTTCCACTGCTCGGCGAGCTGGTCGGACAATTCCTCGATCACCTTGGCCTGATGGGCGGCAAGCTCCTCGAGCTTGACCAGCCTTTCCTCGTCACTCACCTGTCGTGTCCTTTGCTGCATTCTGACCGGCTTTCCAGACCCGCACCTTGTCCGGCATGCCGTCATGGTCCCCGAGCGGGCGTCGAGGGGCGTCGTCCCACCAATCCGAACGGATCGCCTTCAGTTCGAGATTCTTCGGATAGAACAGCCGGTTTTCGTCCTTGTTGGCCTCCCCGATCACCAGAAGGCGCACTTCCGCATCCGTGTTGTTGATGAAGGTATGAGCAATCCCAGTGCCGGCCGGGAAACCGACCGAGTCGCCCGGTTTCAGCGGATAGACCTCGCCATCCAGCCAGACCTCCGGATTGCCTTCGATCACGTAGATGAATTCTTCCTCGAGTTCCTCCGCATGCGGAAAGGAGGTGCGGCGGCCGGGTGGCAGGCGATGATGGTGAATGCCGAGCCGCGTGAGGCCGAACTGCCGGGCGAGCGCGGCGCCGAAGCCCATCAGCTCGTCATCACCGCGATAGTGTTTCTCCTGGGGCTTTTCTACCTCGCTCCAGTGGGTAATGCAGGAAGGGCGGTCCTGGTCGGTCATGTGCTGCTCCTCTCAAAGCGGAGCTACACTAGCCGACCGGAACCACCCGGTCCATGTTTCAGACCGAAGATCAGGCCCGCAGGCGCGGACGCTCGGTGCGGGTTTCGCGCACCGCACGGGTCTTGAAGCGACCGAGCAACGACGCCAGCCGGCTGCTGATGCCGACCAGGCTCTGGGTCGAGGCATTGGTCTCTTCCATCAGCGCCGCGTTCTGCTGGGTGATCTGGTCCATGCTGCGGATCGCGGAATTGATCTCCTCGATGCCGGAAGCCTGTTCCTGAGCCGAGCGGGCGATCGACGAGATATGTTCGTCGATCGATTTCACGCGCCCGCCGATGCCGACCAGAGCCTGGCCGGTCTTGTTGACGAGCTCGACGCCACGATGGACGTCCGTCGAAGACTGGTCGATCAGTTCCTTGATTTCCTTGGCGGCAGCGGCAGAGCGCTGCGCCAGTTCGCGGACTTCCTGGGCGACGACGGCGAAACCCTTGCCTTGCTCCCCAGCGCGGGCCGCTTCCACGCCTGCATTCAGCGCCAGAAGATTGGTCTGGAAGGCAATCTCGTCGATGGCGCCGATGATCTGGGTCATCTTCTGCGAGGACTGCTCGATGTCGCCCATCGCGGCAATCGCCTCCTCGACCACCTTGCCGGAACGAACCGTCTCGGAAGCGGATTCGCGCACGATTTCCTGCACTTCGCGGGTCCGCTGTGCGGCCTGGCCGGAAATCGTGGTGATCTCTTCGAGTGCTGCCGCCGTCTGTTCGATCGCCGAAGCCTGCTGCTCGGTGCGCTTGGCCATGTTTTCGGAAGCCGACGAAATGCCGCCAGCTTCGGCGCGCACTTGTTCGACCGAGCTGCTGATCTCGCGCATTGCCGTGTCGAGTTCGGAAATCGAGGAATTGTAGTTCTGCTGCAGCTTGGCGAAGCTCGGCGCCAGTTCCTGCCAGAGTTCGGATGTCAGGTCGCCGCCGGAAAGGCTCGTCAGTGCCGCTTCGAGCGCCGCAAGGGCTGCATCCTGCTCGACCTTGGCCTTTTCCTGTTTGGCTTCGACCTCTCTGCGCTCGTCACCCAGCACCTCGAGATAGACCGAGATGGCGTAATCCATGTCCAGCAGGGCCGCTTTGACGACCGAGGAGAGATGTTCGGAAAGCATCTTCGCCTTTTTCTCCTGGAAGAACCCGGATAGCTCGCGGCTCACAACGGCGCGAATGACACCGTCGAGAATCAGCGCGTAGCCGCCGATATACCAGCGCGGTTCGAGACCAAGCCGGGCATGGGTGCGTCCGATCGTGGAAACCGCGTCCACATAATTGTCATCGTATTTGCCGGATGCGATCGCATCCCAATGGGTGGCCTGGCGGCTCTTGGCCTGGGCGATATGGCTGTCGCTGGAGAAGAATTTCGCCGTCTGCGGATTGCCCTTGACCTTGCGGTAGAAGGCATCCAGCGCACCGCCGATCGCGTCCTTGATGGCCGGCCGGATCTCGGCCAGAGACCGGCGCTGCTCTTGGCCAAGGCCGATGAAGTCAAGGCGCTCGGCGAGATCGGCTTTGTGGTTCTGGTCTTTCATGGGAGGTCTCCGGAGTTAAAAGGATCCACGCGGCCATCCGGACATAAGATGCGTATGCGTGCTCAGGCATCTCTAGGAGCCAAGCTTTAACGGGCTGTTAGCCATACCCCCTAGTTTTTGGGTAATCATAAATTGGTGTTGCATTGGAGAGGTTTCGGTGTCGACGGCAAGGCGCGAAATTCTCGTCGGGACAATCTTTTGGCGGGGGTGGCACGGATCGGGATTCGCCTTTTCAATCAATGCGATCCTTCGATTATGAGCAACCGGAGGGGTTGCAAGGCTGAGCGGCGGCGCCCAGCACAAGGCCAGTTGCAAAGCCTCACCGAAGCAAGCTCTTGCCATCCGGGCCTTGAGCCCTTAGCTCCTGTTTCACGAAACCTTAAGATTCCCGATGGCGCAGAAAACTTCCCTCTCCCGGCTGAAGCTTACCGATTTCCGCAATTATGCGGAAGCGGCGCTGTCGCTCGACGGGCGGCATGTGGTGCTGACCGGCGAAAACGGCGCGGGCAAGACCAATCTCCTGGAAGCCGTCTCCTTCCTGTCACCCGGCCGCGGACTGCGCCGCGCCGTGCTGTCCGACGTGACGCGCGTCGGCGCCGCCGCCGGGTTCACCATCTTTGCGGATGTCGACGGCATGGACGGCGAGGTCTCGATCGGTACCGGCATCGAGCCGGGCGAAGGCGAAAACGTCACCCGCAAGCTCAGGATCAACGGCACGCCGGCCAGATCGACCGAGGAGCTTACCGACCACCTCAGCGTCCTGTGGCTGACGCCGGCGATGGACGGCCTTTTCACCGGCGCATCCTCAGACCGCCGCCGTTTCCTTGATCGCCTCGTCCTGTCGCTCGATCCCGCCCATGGCCGGCGGGCGAGCGATTTCGAGCGCGCCATGCGCAGCCGCAATAAGCTGCTGTCGGAAGGCCGCTTCGACCCTTCCTGGCTGTCTGCCATCGAGGCGCAGATGGCCGGGCTCGGCATCGCCATGGCCGCCGCCAGGCAGGAGATGCTCGGGCTTTTGAGGACCCTATCTGGCAATTCCGGCGAGACGCCGTTCCCCACCCCCGTTCTGACACTCGAAGGCTTCATGGACGGTGCTATGGACCGCCCGTCAGCCGATCTCGAGGAAGACTATCTCGACATGCTGCGCAACGGCCGCGGCCGCGATGCCGCCGCCGGCCGCACGCTCG
>NZ_JALBGW010000078.1:0-22638 GCF_023006485.1 Neorhizobium sp. BETTINA12A | reverse complement strand
AGCCGTGACCGCAACGGCGATCGCGACCGCGATGGCGGCCGCGTGATCATCTCGATCGACAACCAGACCGTCGTTCGCCATGACGACAGCCGTCGTTTCTACAACGATCGCGATCGGGCGCCGCAATACGAGCAGCTCCGCGATGGCCGCGTGCGCGAAGTCATCGTGCGCGACGACGGGACGCGGATCGTCACCGTCCGCAACAGCTATGGCGAGATCGTCCAGCGCTCGCGAATCGTCAGGGGCGGCGAGGAATACGTGCTCTATTATTCGCCGGAGCTGATGGATAACCGCCGCGGCCGCGACTACGTCTGGCGCGATCCGGGCGACGACCTGCCGCCGATGCGGCTGAGCGTGCCGCTCGACGACTACATCATCGATACCTCGACCGAGCCGGACCGGGATTATTACGAGTTCCTGGAACAGCCGCCGGTCGAGCGGGTCGAGCGGGTCTATTCGCTGGACGAGGTGCGCTACTCCGCCCGCATCCGCGACAAGGTGCCGCGTATCGACCTGGATACGATCACCTTTGCGACCGGCAGTGCCGAAATCCCGATGAACCAGGCGAGCTCGCTGCGCAAGGTTGCCGACGCGATCAGCAAGGTTCTGAAGCGGGATCCTTCCGAAACCTTCCTGATCGAAGGTCATACGGATGCGGTCGGTACAGAGGACAGCAACCTCGTCCTCTCCGACGAGCGCGCCGAGAGCGTTGCCCGGGTGCTGACGGACGCATTCGGCATCCCGCCGGAAAATCTGGCGACCCAAGGTTACGGCGAACGTTACCTGAAGGTGCGCACCGACGGTCCCGAACAGGAAAACCGCCGCGTGACCGTGCGCCGCATCACCCCGCTGGTCAAACCGGTCGCTTCGAATCGGTAACGGTCTCGGACACCTCAAACCAAGCCGCCGGAGCGATCCGGCGGCTTTTTTGCACCTTGAAATAGTGCGCATAATGCACTATTTTTGATGGCGCCGCGGGGATGGGTGATGCCGACTATCGTAAAACTCGGAAATCTGAAGATCCAGATTTTTGCCGGCGATCACCATCCACCTCATTTTCATATCGTTACGCCGGATCACGAAGTCCTGGTCCGTCTATCCGACTTGGAAATTCTTGCGGGCTCCATCGATCGGCGAAGCCTGGAACGCGCATTGGTTTGGGTACGGGAAAACAGGAAGGTGTTAAATGAAGCCTGGGAGCGCCTCAATGAAAGGTGAAGAGATCGTCACCGTTGGTGGACCTTTGCCGAGGATAGCGGACGCCGATGCGCTCGACGGGCGTAAGGTGAGAATTGTCTGGGAAGATGGAGAGACGAAGGTCGTCGATCTGGCGCCCGCACTGGAAAACCGCCGCATCTACATTCCGCTTCGACACGACGATGATCTCTTTCGGCAGATGCAGGTCAGCGAATATCGCAACGCATTGGAATGGCCGGGGGAGGACCTTGAATTCTCGGCGGTATGGCTCGCCGCGTTACCGCCGGTCACATTCGACAACGATGATTTTCGCACCGCTATGGATAAGCTCGGCATGACATTGGACGGCATGGCGTCGGCCTTGGAGATCTCGCGCCGGCTCGTTGCCGACTACCGCAAGAACAAGCCTATTCCTCGCCATGTCGCGCTTGCGACGCGCTATCTTGTAGAACACCAGGGCAAGGCTTAGGGGCTAAGCCCCGTCACCTGTGCGATGAAATCGGCAATCGCGTTCGTGTCGTCGAGGTCGAAGACGGGGAGGGTGGCGTCGGTGATCGGGTGGTCGGCGGCGATGGCGACGATGTGGGGATCGCTGGGCGCCAGCGGTTCGCGGTTGTTCGCCTCGAGGCGGCGGGCTTCGATCTTCGGGACAGGTTCGCGTTTGTAGCCCTCGATCAGCACCAGATCGCAGGGGGCCAGGCGGGAGAGGATTTCCTCGAAGCTCGGTTCCGGCGCGCCGCGCAGTTCGTGCATGATCGCAAAACGCGTACCGGAAACGATCGCCACTTCGTGGGCGCCGGCGGCGCGGTGGCGGAAGGAATCGGCACCCACCTTGTCGATGTCGAAATCGTGGTGGGCGTGCTTGATCGTCGAGATCGCATAGCCGCGGCGGGTAAATTCCGCCACCAGCCGCACCGCCAGGCCTGTCTTGCCGGAATTTTTCCAGCCGGAAATGCCAAAGACGCGGGGAGAGGTCATGAAAGCTCCTCGGCGAAACGACGCGCCTCTTGAAGATCCTCGGGCGTGTTGATGTTGAAGAAGGGATCGAGCAGCCCCTGGCGCGTCTCGACCATCGGGAATTCGACGATCGCCATGCGGTGACGTTCGAGGAAAGCCTTGATCCGCCGGTTGTCGGGATCGGAGAGCCAGGTTTCCAGATCGCCGGCGATGGAAACCGGCCAGAGCCCGAAGACTGGATGATCGCGGCGGTCCGAAGCGGCGATAACGATCGTGTTCGGATCGCTCGCCTCAGCTTCGAGCCGGGGCACGAGGTCGGCGGGTATAAAGGGACTGTCGGAAGGGACGGTGAGGAGATGCGTTGCTTCAACGCCGCGGGCCTGGATGTCGCGCAGGCCGGCGAGCACGCCGGCGAGCGGGCCGATCTGGCCGGGAACCGGGTCCGGCAGCAGGCGCAAACCGAGCGGATTGGGGAAACCCATCGGTGCGTTGAGGGTGATTTCCGAGATCTGGGGTGACAGCCGCCGCACCACATGGGCGAGGATCGTGTCGTTTCCGATCGTGAGAAAAGCCTTGTCGGTGCCCATGCGGCTCGATTTGCCGCCGGCAAGGATCAGGCCGGGAGGTTTGTCGGGGGGAGCGGCGGGTGCGGTCATCGTTCGTCGTCCGTTGTCGGAATCGCGCCTTCACGGCGGTCGATCTGCCGTACATAGGCGGTGGCGACGAGCGCAAGGATGGTCGTCACGCCCATGACGACGAGAAGCGGCATGGCGCCGCCCTCGTCCTTCAGCACCGTTGCGGCAAGGGTTGAAAGTGCGGCACCGCCACCGACGGTGATCGCGCCGCCGAGGCCGGAAGCCGAGCCCGCGAGATGCGGCCGGACGCTGACGATGCCGGCATTCGAGCTTGGAAGGGTGAGGCCGTTGCCAACGCCGGTGAGCGCCAGCGGTGCGAAGAAGGCGAGCGGCCAGGGCGCTTCTGCGACGAGGAATACGGCGGTGATGAGGACGCCGACCAGGCTGACCAGGCTGCCGGAGATCATCATCGTCATCGTGCCGAAATGGCGGGTGTAGCGGCCCGAAATGAAGTTGCCGATCATGTAGCCGGCTGCGATCAGGAAGAACTGCGCGCCGAGCATGGTCGGCGAGAGATGATAGATCGCCGTGCCGACGAAGGGTGCACCGCCAAGGAACGAGAAGAACACGCCCGACGAGAAGGTCGAGGTGAACGTATAACCCCAGAATCGGCGTGAGCGAAAAAGATCCGGCCAGCTGCGGAACTGGGCGATGAAGCTGGTGGCCGGCAGGTGGTTCGTTTCGCCGAGATCGGTGAAGACGAGCGTCAGGGTCAACAGGCCGAGGCCGAGCATCAAGGCGAAATTCGCTTCCCAGCCGAACATGTCATTGAGCGCTCCGCCGATCGTCGGGCTGATCATCGGCACCAGCGACATGCCCATGGTGACGTAGGCGATCATCGAGGCGGCGCTCTCCATCGGCACCGTGTCGCGGATGATCGCCCGCGGCAGGACGAAACCCGCAACGACCGCCGTCTGCAGCAGCCGGCCGATCATGAACACGGTGACGCTTGCGGCGAGCAGGCAGATCACAGTGCCGAGCAGCATGATCAGGATGCTGCCGATCATCACGCGGCGGCGGCCGAAAAGGTCGGAAAGCGGACCAAGCACCAGCTGCAGCACCGCGGTGCCGGCGATATAACCGGATACGGCGAGCTGCATGACGGCATATTCGGTGCCGAAATGGGTCGCCATGGCGGAAAGCGACGGCAGGAAGACGTTGAGCGAGAGGGCGGCTAGTCCGGCGCAGACGACGAGCGTCAGAATGTGGGGCGGGGTTCTTCTGTCCAGAAATCGGCTTTGCTGCACGTCGTCTTGTCCTTTCACGCCTGCCTTTCGGCTCTTTCGTCAGGCCGGGTTGTCAGGCAGGCGGGGCGGCGGCTGCTGCCTTGTCAGCAGCGATGCCCTGGCGCTTGCGTTCGCGATAGAAGGTATAAAGGCCGGAACCGATAACGACGGCCGCGCCCACCAGCATATAGGCGTTCGGACGTTCGCCGAAGGCGAAAATGCCGATGGCCAATGCCCAGAGCAGGCCGGTATAGCGGAACGGCGCTATGAAGGAGATCTCGCCTGTCCGCATCGATTGGATGACGGCCTGATAACCTGCGAACACCATCACCGAAGCAATTGCCAGATGCCCGAGCGCATAGGTGCTGACCGGCTGCCAGCCGCCCATCGGCACGACCAGGATCGCCCCGAGAATAGTGTTGGCGAGCGACGTGAAGAGCGTCACCGTCAGCGAAGGAATGTCGGCCTGGATGCGCTTGGTGGTGAGATCGCGGCATGCCGTGCAGCAGCAGGCGATGACGGCGAGCACCGCTGCCGGTGTGAAGCCTTCCGGACCCGGGCGGATGATGATCAGCACGCCAAGGAAGCCGATGCCGATCGCCGTCCAGCGCCGCCAGCCGACTGGCTCGCCCAGGAAGAGGGCAGCACCTAACGTCACGGCGAGCGGCAATGCCTGCATGATCGACGAAATGGCGGCGAATTCGATATGGGCAAGTGCCGAGAGGAAGGACAGGGTGGCGCCAAGCTCGAACAAGGTGCGCAGCAGCACCAGCGGATGCATGACCGCCTTGGCCGAAAGGGTCACGCCCATGTAGCGCGCCACACAATAGATCAGCATCGTCGCCATGACGCCGCGCACGGCCATGATCTGGGGGATGCTGAGCTCCGAGGTGACCGACTTGACCAGCGCATCGTTGCAGGTGAAAGCCGCCATGGCGAGCGACATGAATAACGCGCCCCGCGAATTTTCAGACCATGCCATCTGCGAGATTCCTCCGGTATCCGGTCTCTTAAAGCAACGACTTACGCATCGCCAGCCTGATTGCCTCCCGGGCGGTACTCTTTTGGATAGCGGCGGGAAATTTCAATATCCGACACAGTGTAATAATATGATTTGTAAGGGTCCCGAATTAACCGTTGTTCAACCGAATTTGACGATTGTGAAAGCCATTCATTCCCGCATGACGCTGGGATCGTGCCGTTGCTGTTTCGCGAATGCGCTGACGCGAAGCCGCTTCTGGTTTGCAGTTGGGGGAAAAATGTCTTTCATCGATCGTCTTCTTCAGAGCCGTAGGATCGTCACCAAGGTCCTTCTTTTCGTCATTCCGCTGGTCCTTTTGATCGCCGGGGTAGGCCTTGCGGGTTATTATACGGCCAGCATGCTGAACGGTCATATGACGGTGACGCGTGCGACGATCGAGAACATCGGCGACTTCGAAAATCTCCAGGCGGTTCTCCAGGAATTCAACGGCAAGCCCGACAATGCATCGCTTGCAGCCCTGAAGGCGGCCATCGACAAACAGGAGAGCGGCGTCCGCGTGCTCGGCGGGCTGCTCGTGACAGCCGGGGACCGCGAGCGTATCGCCGTCGTGACCGGGCTTGCGCCCAGGATGCGCGCCGATACGGACATGCTCTGGAAGATAAAGCAGAGGCGCGACGAAAACGCCGCAGCGCTCGACGACAGCATCGACAATGTCCGCACCGTCGCGACAGGGGTTTCCGATCAGGTTGCCAACGTCCGAAAGCAGTTCGAAGGCAAGGAAAAGTTCGCCAAGGGCATGGTGCTGGAAGCCTATGCCTACAAGGCGATCGCCGAACAGATCGGCGAGCTTCGCAATTCAGTCAAGGAGACCGGTACGGACGACGGCGCGATCAGCACCGCCGACATGTATCTCGGCATTCTGGACAAGACCTTCCAGGAAGTTCAGGCCTTCCTCACCCCGAACGGTATCAAACAGCTGAAGCCGATCAACGATGCGATCGCTGCTCTTGCTGCCACCATCAAGGGCAATCAGGACGTTGCGGAAAAGGCAAAGGCGGTGCGTGACACCGTTTCCGGCATGGAGACGTTCCAGGCCAAGATGGAAGCGGAAGTCACCAGCAAGGCCGGCAACGCGGCCAGCCGTTTCGCCAGCATCGAGGGCGAAGTCGCCAGCCTGCGCACGCTTCTCGACCGTAGTGCCGAATCGCTGCGCCTGATCGACGCCATGCAGCTCTACGTCGAGCGGCTGCGCGCCAACCAGACGGAGGACGCGCGCAAGGTCGTCCTCGACGTCATGGCAAAGCTGAAGGCCGCCAGCGCGGAAGTCTCCGAACTCGCCAGAAATCCTGCCATGCGCGAATTCTCGACCACGCTTCAGCCCCGCCTGAAGTCGATCGAGGAGGATACCGCCAAGCTTCTGTCCATTGCCGCCGAATGGAAAAAGGCCCGCGCCGCCGCCGCCGAAACTCTGACGGGCGGCATGGCCGGCCTCAAGAATTTCGTGGCCCAGGCCCAGGAGGTCGGCAAGGAGGATAGCGAGCGTTCCGCCCAGCTGTCGCTGATCGCCATGGTGGTCGGCACGCTGCTCGCCATTGCCGGCGGCCTGATGCTGGTGGAAACGCTGCGCGGCCCGCTGCGTCGCGTTACCGAAGTGATGAAGCGGCTGGCTGACGGCGATCTTGAGGTCAAGATCGAAGGCCGCGAACGTGGCGACGAGATCGGCGACATGGTTCGCTCGGTCACAGTCTTCCGCGATGCCGCGGTCGAAAATGTCCGTCTCGAGCAGGATGCCGCCGCCGCCCGCGAGCTCTCGACCGCCGAGTCCGAGCGCCGCGCCTCCGAGCGTGCCCGCATTGCCGGTGAGCAGCGCCAGGCGTTGACCGCGCTCAACGACATGCTCGGCAAGCTTGCCGAGGGCGACCTCGAGCGCAGCATGGACGAAAACCTGCCGGAAGACTTCATCGAGATGGCGCGCACCTACAACCAGGTTGTCGAGGCGCTCCGTGCCACGCTCGCCGACGTGCGCTCGACGGCGGAGGAAATCGACGGCGGCACCGGCAATCTGGCCGCTTCGGCGGACGATCTTGCCCGCCGCACGGAACAGCAGGCGGCAGCGCTCGAACAGAGCTCGCGTGCATTGCGCCATCTGAGCGAAATCGTCCGCTCGACGGCCGAAAGCGCCAAGCAGACATCCGTCTCGGTCAACGAGACGGAAGATTTCGCGGTTCGCTCCGGCGAGGTCGTATCCCGCGCGGTCGATGCCATGGGCGAGATCAGCCGTTCCTCCGAGAAGATCGCGACGATCATCGGGGTTATCGACGAGATCGCCTTCCAAACCAACCTGCTGGCGCTGAATGCCGGCGTCGAGGCGGCCCGTGCCGGCGAGGCAGGCCGTGGCTTTGCGGTCGTCGCCCAGGAAGTCCGCGAACTAGCACAGCGCTGCGCCGGTGCTGCCCGCGAAATCAAGGGCCTCATTTCGGCAAGCTCCACACAGGTCAGCAACGGCGTGCATCTCGTCGAGGAGACCGGTACGGCGCTCACGGAGATCATCACGCACATCACCGACGTCCGCAAACTGGTGTCCCAGATTTCGGCGGCCACCGGCGAGCAGTCGACCGGCATCAACGAAGTCACCAAGGCGGTTCAGGAGGTCGAGCTGATCACCCAGCGCAACGCGGCGATGGTCGAGGAAAACAACGCCGAGATCCACGGCCTGCGCCAACGTGTGGAGACGCTGTCAGAGAAGATCGAGCGCTTCAAGACGCGCGACCCGAACATCAGCTTCCATGCCGGCGCCAACGAACGCCGCTCGGGCTTCCGCCGCAGCGACGCTGCCTGAAGTCCGGACAGTCAGGCAAGCTCCGAGACCGTTTCGAGGAAGCGCTGCCCGATTGCGGAAAGCTGCGGTTTCAACCAGGACGCCGCCATCGGCAACGATGGCGGCGTCGGCGTGACCGGCCGGAAAACGACGCCGGGACGCGGCAGGCGAGACAGGCCGCCTGTGACGAACCCCATTCCGACCCCCGCCGCCGCCAGGCCTGCAAGGGTGGTCATGGGTGTAACCTCCTGCACGACGCGCGGGCTGATGCCCTGGTCCCGGAAGAGAGCGATGACCCTGTCGTAGATGCTCGGTCCGATGGAGCGGGGTGCGAGAAGAAAAGGTTCGCCCGCTAGGTCGGAGAGCCGGATCTCGGTTCGCACTGCAAGCGGGTGGCTTTCCGGCAATGCCAGGACGAGATGCTCGGCCGGCAGTTCATGGATCGCGAGTTCCGGATTGGCGAGCGGCGGATGCAGGACCGCCAGATCGATCGTTCCCGTCATCAGTGCGGTTTCGAGTGATGGGGAATTGAGTTCGACAAGCTCTATCTCGACCTGCGGATAGCGCTTCCGGAATGCCTGCACCGCTTCCGGCAGAATGCCGTAGAAGGCGATGACCGTGAAACCCAGCCGCAGCCGGCCGACTTCGCCCCGAAACGCCCGTAGAGCCTGCTGCCGGGCAACGTCGGCATTTTCGATCGCCCGGCGGGCGGGTTCGAGGAACGCCTGGCCGGCCGGCGTCAGCGCGACGCTGCGGCGATCGCGCGCAAAGAGGTCCGTGCCGATCTCCAGCTCGAGGGCGCGGATGCGCTGGCTGAGCGAGGGCTGGGTGAGGTGCATCCTCTCGGCAGCCCGGCGGAAATGCAATTCTTCGGCGACCGCCACGAAGCAAGCCATGGAGCGAATATCCATCGACATTCCTGATGTATTTTGCCTATCACAGATAATGGAATTCCGATTGGAACTCTATCAGACTGGACCCTATCCTCCCTTCAGGCAATAGGCGGCAGGTGACGCCGCTTCTCGGAAGGAGAATGGATCATGAAGGCATTGGCTTTTCTCGCGGGCACGGCCCTTTCGTTGGTTACCGTGGCGTCTGGTACTGCTGCTGCACAATCGGCCGATATCCTCGGCGCGATATCGGCCGGTCGCGTCGCCGTCATCTCCGACGGCGACTATCTGGCGCGCACCTATGCCGATTCCGTACTGGCTCCGAAGGAGGCCGGGCACAGGGACGTGCTCACCATTCTTTCGATAGCCAATGGCCGCGTGACGAGAGGTTCACTCCCCGTCTCGAACTCGGTGACGGCGGCGCCTGAAATCCTGGAACTGACGCCAGACGGGCGCACGGCATTCGTGACCGAACGATTGGGCGAGCGGCCGGATGGCGGCGGAACGGTCAGGGATCTGCCGCCCGGCAGGCGGCTGTTTGCCGTCGATCTCTCCGACCCATCGATGCCGAAGCTTGCCGATACGGTGGAGATCGGCATCAATCCGGAGGCGTTGGCCGTCAGCCCGGACGGGCAGCGTGTGGCGGTCGTCTCCAACACCGCCGATGCGGCCCTGCTTCAGATCGTCGAATTTGCCGATGGGCAATTCAGTGAGGTCGCCCGCTTCGATCTGGCCGAACTCGGCATAACCGGATCGCTGGACGCTCCGCGGGGTGGCGTGACGGCGACCAATGTTCAATGGCATCCTTCCGGGCGGTTTCTGGCGGCCAATATCAACACGCAGAACCGTGTCGCGTTCTTCGAATTTTCCGGTAGCGATCAGGAGCCTGCCTTGCAGGCCTGGGGCAACAGCGTAGACGTGGGCAGGGATCCCTTTGTCGGCCGCTTCACGCCGGATGGCCGCCATTATCTGACATCGAACTGGGGGCGCGATTTCACTGCGACCAGCCTCGACGGCCGCATCCCGAATGCGTCCTCCACCATGACCGTCGTCCGGCTGGCGGATCCCGAGGCGTCCGAAGCCCGGCACGAGCGGTTGATGACGGTCGACACCGGCGTTTCGGCCGAGGGAATGGCGGTGAGCCCGGATGGCCGGCTTGTCGCGACGATCAACATGCGCGGCACGTCCTTCCCGCCCGGTTCTCCGCGTCATGGCCGCGAGGCGGCCGTATCGCTTCTGACGTTCGATCCGGGCGCGGGCAGGCTGCACAAGGTTGGCGACTATACGTTCGAGGGCGTATTGCCTGAAGGCGGAACCTTCGACCTGACAGGCGATCACCTTCTCGCAACCGTTTTCGAGGGACATGAAGGTGCAGGCCCCGAGACCGGGGCAGGGCTTGAAGTCTTCAGGGTGATCAGGGGCACTACACCGTCGCTGCAGCGGATCGGGCGAGTGCCCTTGCCGCACGGAGTGCATCATGTCGATATTTCGCAATGATCCCGGCTGCGGCAGCCGCCGCGACGCTTGCCGCCGGCGCGGACATCACCCGCCGGTGACGCTCATGTGGCGGGCGACCGCGGGGCGTTTGTGGGTGCGGTCGATGATGAAATCGTGGCCCTTGGGCTTGCGGGTGATCGCCTCATCGATCGCGGCTGACAGGTAGTCGTCGTTCTCGGAAGCGCGCAGCGCGGTGCGGAGGTCAGCCGCGTCGTTCTGGCCGAGGCACATGTAGAGCGTGCCGGTGCAGGTGAGACGCACGCGGTTGCAGCTCTCGCAGAAATTATGGGTCATCGGCGTGATGAACCCCAAACGTCCGCCGGTTTCCTCAACTTCGACATAACGGGCGGGGCCGCCTGTCTTGTAGGGGATTTCGGTCAGTGTGAACTGTTCTTCGAGATCGGCGCGCAGTTTCGACAGCGGCAGGTACTGGTCGGTGCGGTCCTCGTCGATCTCGCCCATCGGCATCGTCTCGATGACCGTCATGTCCATGCCGCGGCCATGCGCGAAACGCAGCATGTCGGCGATCTCGAATTCGTTGAAATCCTTTAGCGCCACGGCATTCAGCTTGATCTTCAGCCCGGCCTTCTGGGCGGCGTCGATGCCTTCCATGACCTTGTGGTAATCGCCCCAGCGGGTGATCGCCTTGAATTTTTCCGGGTTCAGGGTGTCGAGCGAAACATTGATGCGGCGCACGCCGCTGTCGTAAAGTTCGTCGGCGTATTTTGCCAGCTGCGACCCGTTCGTCGTCAGCGTCAGTTCGTCGAGAGCGCCGGCCTTGACGTGCTGGCCGAGCTCACGCACCAGGAACATGATGTTCTTGCGCACCAGCGGCTCGCCGCCGGTCAGGCGAATCTTGCGGACTCCCTTGGAAATGAAGGCGGAACAGAGCCGGTTGAGCTCTTCCAGCGTCAGCAGGTCCTTTTTCGGCAGGAAGGTCATATTTTCCGCCATGCAATAGGTGCAGCGGAAATCGCAGCGGTCGGTGACCGAGACACGCAGATACGTGACCGCGCGACCGAACGGATCGATCATCGGCGCCTTGTCGGCGATGATCGGCGCTGCTCCTCCGACCGGTCCTGCGAAACTGTTCACGTGGCATTCTCCCTTACCCTGAAAGTGGGCGTTTCGAGCCGCCGCGTCAAGTGTACGACATCGATCAGATAGAACGATGCTGGACGCAAAACAGCTTGCGGCGAAGCGCCGTAGCTCCTAATCCTCCGCCAGGCATATGACAATCGGGAGCCTGAAAAGCATGAGCGACATTTGGCCGACGGAACTGCGGGTCTCCAAGGACCGCCACACGCTGAACGTCACCTTCAGCGACGGCGCGGCCTATCCCTTGTCGGCGGAAACGATGCGCGTACTGTCGCCTTCGGCGGAAGTGCAGGGTCATGGTCCCGGCCAGCAGGTGACCGTGCCAGGTAAGCGCAACGTCGGCATTGCGGCGATCACTCCGGCCGGCAATTACGCCGTGCGGATCCGTTTCGACGACGGCCACGACAGCGGCATCTTCACCTGGCCTTATCTGCGCGAACTCGGCGAGCGAGGCGCCGAACTGTTTGCCGACTATGAGCGCAATCTGGCCGAAAAGGGTCTGTCGCGCGATCCGCCGCAACGGACGCGGTGATCACACCGGTTCGCGGCTGTCCTCACGGACCTCCGACTGCAGGGTGACGATCAGCCGCTCCATCGATTCGGCCATCGCCATGCATTGATCCAGCGGCTCGGAGGAGAGCGTACGCTCGATCAGCGCCGTCTGGATGCCCATCGCAGCTTCCGTCACCGCGCGGCCTTCCTCGGTCAGGTAGAGGCGCAGGACACGCTTGTCCTTGCTGTCGCCGCGTCGCTCGATCAGCCCGCGCTTTTCCATCTGCGGCAACGCCATGCTCATGTTGGAACGTCCCACCAGCAGCTTGCGGGCAAGCTCCTGCTGCGAAATCCCTTCGAACCGGTAGAGATTGATCAGGATGTCGAGATGCGGCGGCTTGATGTCGAGTTCGGCGAGCTCACGGGTCAGCACGGTTTGCATCAACTGGCAGGCGCGGGCGACAGCAATCCAACTGCGAAAACGCGGATGATCCCAGGGGAGGGATTGATTTTTGTTCATCGTTGTACTTTATTGTTCAATATTGAACATTATCGGGTTTTCTCACTATGTCATCCTTTGCACTCAAGGTCACCCGTTTCGCATTTGCCGTCCCCGGACGGCTTTTTCCCGATACCGCGGCCAAGCTCGCCTTTCGGCTCTTCTGCCTGACACCCTCGCGCCGTCCTAGAGGCGGTAAGGCTTTGGCGATGGAGAACGAGGGACGCGAACGGCTCGCGGCCACCCAGAAAATCCCGCTCGCCGTCGGACGCTCGACGGTGATGGCTTATCGCTTCAACGGCGACGGCAAGCCCGGCCGGCCCCGTTACCTGGTCGTGCACGGCTGGGGTTCCAATGCTGCCTATATCGCCGCCCTGCCTGCGGGCCTGGCCGAAAACGGCGCCGAGGTCGTGGTGCTCGATTTTCCTGGTCACGGGCTTTCCAGTGGCCGCAGCCTCAACATGCGCCAGGCGGTAGAAGCGATTGTTGCGGCGGAGAGCCGTTTCGGCCATTTCGATGCGGCGGTCGGTCATTCGTTCGGGGGTGCGAGCATGATGCTCGCCGCCGGCGGGGTGATGAGGCAAGTCGGCTCGATCTCTCCCGCGAAACTGGTCGTCATCGGCGCGCCGAGCCATATCCATTGGCTGTTCGACGATTTTTCGCGGATGGTCGGCCTGCCGCCGCGCGTGAAGGCGCAACTGATCCGGCGGGCGGAGGATGTAGCCGGTGCCTCGCTCGACGACTTCGATACGGTTGTGAGCGCCGCTCGGTTGGGGACGCCCCTGCTGGTGGTGCATGCCGAGGAGGACAAGGAGGTCGCCGCCGACCATGCCCGCCGCTTCGAAGGGCTTGCCACGGCGCGGCTCCAATGGGCGAACGGGCTCGGACATCGCCGCATCGTCAGCGACCGCGGCGTGATCGAGACCATTGTCGCCTTCCTGACGGGCGATGCCCGGCCGTTACGCGAAACCTCCATCGTCGACAAGCCCGGCAACGACGCCGCTGCTTGATCCACAGGGGACGTCATCATAGTGTCGCCCACGCGGGCTACGGCCCGCGGATACCGAAGGGGGCGAGCCATGACCATCATCACATCCGTCGAGGAACTGAAGGCGATCTATGACGGCGTCTCGGAAGCCTCGCTTGCCAAGGTGACCAAGACGCTGACTGCGGAATACCGGCAGATGATCGAGGCTTCGCCCTTTGTCGCCTTCTCGACCGTGGGGCCGGAAGGGCTCGACTGCTCTCCGCGCGGCGATCTTGGCGGGGCGGTGCGTATCCAGGACGATGCGACCTTGTTTCTGCCCGACTGGCGCGGCAACAACCGCATCGATTCGCTGATCAACATCGTGCGCGACCCGCGCGTGGCGTTGATGTTTCTCGTCCCCGGCTCGAACACGGCGATGCGCGTCAACGGCCGCGCCGTGATCTCGGTGGAGCCTGCGCTGCTCGAAAGCTTCGAGATGGATGGCCGGCATCCGCGCAGCGTCACGGTCATCACCATAAACGAGGTCTATTTCCAGTGCGCCCGCGCTCTGATGCGCGCCGAACTCTGGAACCCGGAGCATTTCGTCGACCCGAAGAGCCTGCCGACGCCCGGAACGCTCCTGAAGGCGGCCAAGGCCGATTTCGACAAGGATACCTACGACCGCGAATGGCCGGAGCGTGCCGCCAAGACGATGTGGTAGATACCGCGTCGGCGTTTTCTTCGTGAAGAAGGCGTCCATCGTCGGTGTCCTCATGGACATTTTCAGCGCTCGAGGCAACAATCGAATCGACCCGCCACAGGGGACGGGGCACGGGGGACTTTATGAAGTTTGGAACCGGCTTTGCAGCGGTGATCCTGGCTGCGACGATGTTCGGCGCCCAAGCGGCGCGGGCCGACCAGTTGATCGAGGAATATACGGCCTTCATCGGCGAGGCCGACCTGTACAATTCCAACAATGTGCGCCTGCAGGAGCCGTGGCAGATCATCCGCCAGGACCGCGCAAATTTTCATCGCTTCGGCGTCTCGCAACGCGGTGACCAGAGCGACAGCTTCTTCGCCGACGCTGGCAATCGGGAACTCGTCGAGCGCATGATCAGCCGCGGCACCATCGACCGGGCCGCCCGCAACGCCGTCGTTCGCGGGAATGTCATGATCAATGTGCAGATCTTTCGAGGGCCCCGCGGCGATTACGTCAATGTCCTGGTCTACTGACAGGCAGTTCCTCCGGTCGGCGGCCGTGATGCTGTCGATCCTCGTCTGCGGCCCAGGCGAGGCGCGCGAATTGCGCCTGGAGGAGAAGATCGCGGCCCTCGTGAAGGCCTATCCCGACGTGATCGAGGCCAGCCGCGACGGCAGGCTGATGATGAAGGAGGGCGCCCCGATTCCGATCGACGACGGGATCAGGCGCAGCCAGGCGCAAATGCTGGCCGAGGGCGATGTCGAGGACAGCCTGTCTCAGGCATATCGGCCCGGCTCGTGCGAATACCGCCCGCCGGTCGATTCCGATCCGGGCCGCATCCGCAGCGACGAGTTGATGAAGCGCCTTTATGGCGCGAGTGCCAATGCCGTGCAGTCGAGCCTTGTGCCGGTCGCATGGTTCGGAGAGACGTTGCGGGTCACCAGCCGTAACGGGGTCGACAAGGCGCTCGCCGCCGTCCGGGATGAGCTTGCCGCCGACCCGGGCCTGAAAACCTACCTGACGCCGTCGGCCGGCGTCTTCAACTGGCGCAAGGTTGCGGGACAGACCAATCTCTCGGTCCACAGTTTTGGTGCGGCGGTCGATCTCAACACGAAACACGCCGATTACTGGCTGTGGTCGGGAGGCAAGCCCGGCACTGTCCCGAACTACAAAAACCGCTTTCCGATGAGGATCGTCGCGGCATTCGAGCGCCATGGCTTTATCTGGGGCGGTCGCTGGTATCACTACGACACCATGCATTTCGAATACCGTCCGGAGCTGCTGGCCATCGCCACCGCCGCCGGCGTCTCGGCCTGCGACTGAGGGAAATCTACTTCCTGTAGATCAGCCAGCTCTTGCCGACATAGTCCTTCTTCATGCTGTCATCGAAGAAGACTGAGCGGTTCCGGCCGGCGTTCTTGGCATTGTAGAGCGCCGTATCGGCATTGGCGTAGAGCTCGCCGGGATCACTCGCCTGCGACCCCATTGCAAAGCCGAGCGAGATGGTGACCGGGCCGTAGTCGATGCCGGAGCGTGAATTGCGGAAGATCCGGGTTTCCAGCGCGCGGCGGACCCGCTCGCAGATGATCATCACTTCTTCCGGCGTGTTGCCTTCGACGATGATCGCGAATTCCTCGCCGCCGGAGCGGGCGACGAAGACATCCTTGCGGACGTTCGAGCGGATCACGGAAGCAACCGTCGCAAGGATCTTGTCGCCGACCGGATGGCCGTAGCTGTCGTTGATCTTCTTGAAGTTGTCGATATCGGCCAGTACCAGTGCGGTGACCGGCAGCAGGGCCATATTGTCGTAAGTCGCCGCAAGGCGCTCGTCGAAGGCTCGGCGGTTGGCGATCCGGGTCAAAGAATCGGTGTTGGCGATCCGCTTGTATTCGTCGAGTTCCCGCCGGACCTGGTCCATTTCCTGCGAGCGCTGGACGACGCCGCCGACGGTCTTTTCACCATGCGCCATGGTGCTGCCAGTCGCTTCGCTCAGCAGCGCCAGCGCGCTGGTCAGCAGGTCGTTGGAAAAACTGCTCTTGGAGTTGATCCGCTGAGCGGTTTCACCAAGCAGCTTGCCGTAGCTTTCGAGCGAGCTCTGCTCCTGGCGCAACAGTTTCAGGAGGGCGTCCAGTTCGCCAAGAATCCTGGTATGGGCGTCTTCGATGACCGCCACCTGGCCCGTTCCAAGGTAGCGATGCGAAAGTGCGTCCAGCTCCTCCTGCGTGGCACGGCTTCCGAGCGCCGCCAGATCGCGGGTTAGGTCAGGATTGGAACCGATATAGGCCTCGTAGAAAAGCTGATAGTTACGAGGGATCGGCGCGACGCCCATCGATCGCACCGCATAGATGATCTGGCCGATCAGATCGCTAGATTGCGCTCTCGGCGCTGTTGCCGTCGTCATCGACGATCCCCACTAGATCTCACCTGTATGCTATGAAACGAAGTAGTATGTGAAAAATGTTGGAAAAGAATTAAGGGGTGCGAGCTGAAGAGCTTATTCTTAAATTTATTTCGCATTTCTGAAATACCCGCTTTTACCCTCAAAACTAATGGGTTTACAGACTTCGAGCCCGAAGAAATATTCACCTTTAGAATGTTGATATATTGTCGGAATTAATCATTGTAGGCTGACCGAAAGAGAAAACCCGCCATTCGGTAGGCGGGCCTGCTCGTTATATTGTAAATCAGGTCGCCTTATTTGGGACCGATCATGTTCTCCGGGCGGACATACTGGTCGAATTCCTCGTTCGTCAGGTATCCGCCGCCGACCGCTTCTTCGCGAAGAGTCGTTCCGTTCTTGTGGGCGGTCTTGGCGATCTTGGCGCAGATGTCGTAGCCGAGCCGGGAGTTGAGAGCGGTGACCAGCATCAGCGAATTTTCCACGCCGCGTCTGATATTGTCTTCCCGGGCCTCGATGCCGACGACGCAATTGTCGGTGAAGGAGACCGCGGCGTCGCCGAGCAGCTGCACCGACTGCAGGAAATTATAGGCCATCATCGGATTGTAGACGTTCAGTTCGAAATGGCCCTGGCTGCCGGCGAAGGTGAGCGCCGCGTGGTTGCCGAAGATGTGGGCGCAGACCTGGGTCAATGCTTCCGACTGGGTCGGATTGACCTTGCCCGGCATGATCGACGACCCCGGCTCGTTTTCCGGCAGCGATAGTTCGCCAAGGCCCGCACGCGGACCGGAACCGAGGAAACGGATGTCGTTGGCGATCTTGAAGAGAGCGGCGGCAGCGGCGTTGATCGCGCCGTGGGCGAAGACCATGGAATCATGCGACGCGAGCGCTTCGAACTTGTTCGGGGCGGTGACGAAGGGCAGACCGGTGATCTTCGAGATCTCCTCGGCGACCTTTTCGGCAAAGCCGACCGGGGCGTTGAGGCCGGTACCGACCGCCGTGCCGCCCTGAGCGAGCTTGGAGAGCGCCGGCAGCGTCAGTTCGATATTGGCGATCGCCGAGCCGACCTGTGCCGCATAACCGGAAAATTCCTGGCCGAGCGTCAACGGGGTGGCGTCCTGCGTGTGCGTCCGGCCGATCTTGATGATGTGAGAGAAGGCCTTGACCTTCACGTCCAGCGCTTCGTGCAGATGCTTCAGCGACGGGATCAGGTGCCGCACGATGGTTTCGACGCAGGCGATGTGCATGGCCGTCGGGTAGGTGTCGTTCGACGACTGGCTCATGTTGACGTGGTCGTTGGGATGAACGGGCTTCTTGGAGCCCATCACGCCGCCGAGCATTTCGATCGCGCGGTTGGAGATCACCTCGTTGGCGTTCATGTTCGACTGGGTGCCGGAACCGGTCTGCCAGACGACCAGCGGGAAGTGGTCGTCGAGCTTGCCGTCGATGACTTCCTGCGCCGCTTCGACGATGACCTTGCCGATCGCGGCGTCGAGGCCGCCCAGTTCCATGTTGGCGCGGGCGGCGGCCTGCTTGACGATGCCGAGCGCCCGAACGACCGCGAGCGGCTGCTTTTCCCAGCCGATCTTGAAGTTGCCGAGCGAGCGCTGCGCCTGGGCGCCCCAATAACGGTCGCTTGCCACTTCGATCGGGCCAAACGTGTCGGTTTCGGTGCGGGTCGATGCCATCTTCGCTGCCTCTTTTTGCTCGTGGTCGCTGCCGGTGTCTTGAAAGATCAACAACGCGTTACCGCGTCGGAGCCGGCCGGCGGCATTACTATACGATTGCTGAACGTCCGCAAGCCGCCGAAACAGGCTTTTTGGTACGCTTTCGTCGTGCCTTTTATGACACGGACCGCGTAATTATGCAGCAGAATCCGCCCCCTGATGGGGTCCTTGTCGATGGCCGTCAGTAAAAATTTAACGAATAGTTTCTTAACCTTCCGACTGCGCACCGATGCTGTTTTTCGACGGAACTGAAACCCGCCGGACACTCGGGCGTTTCTTTCCATCCCTCGCGCGATCGGTTAGATGGCGTGATACATATTCGAGCCCGCGGATCAGGACGCGGATGCAGGTGACGGGGACGACATTGCAGCACAAACACAAAAAAACTTCGATCGCATTGGCGCTCGTGTCCGGCATCTCGATTTTTACCGGAGCCGCCGTTCCCGCACATGCCGTGACCCTTCTCGATCTCTTGCGTGGTGGTCCTGGGGCAGACCGCCCAAGGCACGCCGATAACGGCCTGCCGGGTGTCGGCGGCAATGCCGGCATGCCGAGCGAGCGCAGTCTCGCCGATCCCGAACCGCTGCCGAAGGTCTCGGGGCCGCGTTATTACACGTATAAGCCGGATGCCGAGCGGGTTGTGAAGACGACCGCCTTCGCTGCGGCGTCCGCGACGGACGGTACGCGCCTTATCACAGAGGCCAGGGTTTCGGCCCCGCCGGAAATTGCCACCGCTCTCGAAGCCTTCTACGGCAAGGCAGCGGAGCCTCTCTGGGTCACCGCCGGCGACGTCAACGAGAAGGCGAGGGGCGTTCTGTCGCTCTTCGAGCGTGCCAGCGAATACGGGTTGGAACCGGCCGACTACATCCTGCCGGCCCCGGCGCTGACCACCGCAAGCGTTGCCGCGCCCGCCGATGCGGCAACTCCCATCAATGTTTCGGCAACGACGTCGGCACCGGTTTCCGCCGCCGACAGCCACGACCGCGCCCTCATGCAGTTCGAGCTGGCGCTGTCGGAAAAGGTGCTGATGTTTGCGCAGGACATGGTGCGCGGCCGCATCGATCCGAACAAGGTATCGGGCTACCACGACTTCAAGCGCAAGGACGTCAAGCTTTCGCTCGTCCTGCCTTTCGCGCAGACCGGAACCGATGTCGCCGCCTATCTCCAGGGCCTTGCGCCGCAGGGTCCCCAATTCCAGGCGCTGAAGGCCGAGCTGGCGACGCTGCGCGCCGCCGCCGCCAACGACGGTCCGCGCATTTCGCTGCCGGACGACATTCTCCTGAAGCCGGGCAAGAGCAGCCCGGATATGGCGAGCATCATCGCCGCCATCCAGCATACCGGTTCCGAAGCGCTGAAGACCAAGCATGCGGCGACGCTGACGGCCTACCAGCAGACTCCGGACTACACGCCCGAGCTCGTCGAGGTCGTCAAATCCTTCCAGGCCGAAGTCGGCCTCAAGGCGGACGGCGTCATCGGCAACGCGACGGTGCGCAAGATGGTCGGCCACACGTCGAAGGACAAGATCGAGAAGGTCGAAGTCGCCATGGAACAGGCGCGCTGGCTGCCGGACGATCTCGGCCAGCGTTACGTCTTCATCAACCAGCCGGCCTTCATGGTCTATTATCATGACCGAGGTGCTGAACAGTTTTCGATGCGCGTCGTGGTCGGCGGCAAGGCCAACCAGACCTATTTCTTCCAGGACGAGATCGAAACGGTCGAGTTCAACCCCTATTGGGGCGTGCCGCAGTCGATCATCATCAACGAGATGCTGCCGCACCTGCGCCAGGATCCGAGCTATCTCGACCGGATGGGTTACGAGGTGTCGATCGGCGGAAAGGCTGTCCCGTCGAGCAGCGTCAACTGGTTCGGCTCGACCGACAAGATCTCCGTGCGCCAGCCACCGTCGGGCGACAACGCCCTCGGCGATCTGAAGATCCTCTTCCCGAACAGCCATGCGATCTACATGCATGACACGCCCTCGAAGAGCTTCTTCCAGCGCGACATGCGGGCACTGAGCCACGGGTGCGTACGTCTTGCCGAACCTCGCAAGATGGCCGCCGCCGTGCTCGGCACGACGATCGACGACGTGAACGGCCGGATTGCCGCCGGCCAGAACGTCGCCACCAAGGTGCCGGTCAGGATCCCGGTCTATGTCTCCTATTTCACCGCCTGGCCGAACAAGGACGGCAAGGTCGAATATTTCGACGACGTCTATGGCCGTGACGATGCGACGGTGAGAGCCTTTGCCGCGACGACCAAGGTTCGCGCGGCCCAGAGCTGAGCTTTCTGCCGGGATCGAGTTTGGATTGCAGAAGGCGGCCTCGTGCCGCCTTTTTACGTGGCTGCCGCCACCCGCTTCACATCGGCCGAAATCAGCGTTTCCACCATTTCCACGGTCAGCTCGTGATAACCGCCGATCACCCGATCCGGGTTAAGCGTATCGACGGCGACGTCGGAATAACCGAAGCTCACGGCGATCGAGGCAATTCCGGCATTTTGCGCGGCGAGAATATCGTTGACGCTGTCGCCGATCATGACGCACGTGGCGGGGTCGCCGCCGGCCCGTTCGATGGTGCCTAAAATATGCCGGGCATCCGGCTTGCGGACGGCAAAGGTGTCGCCGCAGGTCATCGCGACGAAGCGATCCAGGAGACCGAGCTTTTCGAGAAGCGGGAAGGCGAGCCGTTCGGACTTGTTGGTGCAGACGGCGAGCCGCATGCCGGCGGCCGACAGGCGGTCGAGACATGCAACGACGCCGTCATAGGGGCGGCTTCGGCCCGGCATCTGCGCCTCGTAGTGCTCCATATAGCGGCCGAACAGCCTGGCAGCGGTCGGCTCGTCGAGCGGAACCCTGCGCAGTTCGAAGGCGCGGCGGATCATTACGCGCACGCCCTGGCCGACGAGATGCGTGAGGTCCTCGAACGTCACCCGCTGCAGGCCGACGTCCTCGATCGTATAATTGAGGCTGTCGATCAAATCCGGTGCGGTGTCGATCAGCGTGCCGTCGAGGTCGAAAATGACGAGTGGAGCGGTCAATGGAACCTCGTGAACGTCGTTCGGGGGATGTCCCGGATTACGCAATGCTGCCGTGAAATGCAAATATGCGAGATTCGCCTACCTTCGTAAAACCCAAGGCTTCGTAAAACCCATGGCTTCGTAAAACCCGCCGTGAGGGGACTTTCGTTTGCCGGGAGACGCGTGTAAACAGCGGGTCGGCGAAACAGCGGGGAGCTTTTGGCGGATGGACGCCCGGGAAATGAAAGTCAAGGCGGCGCAAGCGGCACTGGCCTATGTCGAGGACGGCATGAGGCTTGGTATCGGCACCGGTTCGACGGCGGACGAATTCGTCAGGCTACTCGCCGAAAAGGTTCACGAGGGCTTCAAGGTCGAAGGCGTGCCGACGTCCGAGCGTACCGCGCGGCTCTGCGTCGAGCTCGGTGTCCCGCTGAAATCGCTCGACGAGCTTCCGGAGCTCGATCTGACGATTGACGGTGCCGACGAAGTCGATGCCAACCTGACCCTGATCAAGGGCGGCGGCGGTGCGTTGCTGCGCGAAAAGATCGTCGCGGCGGCGTCTGCCCGCATGATCGTGATCGCCGACGAAAGCAAGCTCGTCGGCATGCTCGGGGCCTATCCGCTGCCGATCGAAATCAATCCCTTCGGTCAGACGGCGACCCAGATCGCGATCGAAAAGGCCGCCTCCAGATTGGGGTTGAGCGGCGAGTTGAAGCTGCGTAAATCGGGGGCAGATGTCTTCACGACGGATGGTGGCCACTACATTTTCGACGCATCTTTTGGCCGCATTCCTGATGCAGACGCTCTGTCAGCGGAGCTGAATTTCATTCCCGGTGTCGTGGAACACGGGCTGTTCATCCATATGGCGTCCTTAGCGATCATTGCCGGTGAGGCTGGAGCGCGGACGCTCGAGGCGAAGTAAACTAGGAGCAACAAACTCATGATCAGATTCGCGGTTCTCGGCCGTGCCGCCGCTGTGGCTATCCTCTTCTCCGGCGCCTTCACGGTATCGGCTCGCGCACAGGAAGTTTCGGAAGCCCAGCTTGCCGCTGCACGCGATGCGATCGCGTCGCTCAACGTTACGGATCGCTACGACAACATCCTGCCCAACCTGGCGGAGCGTCTGAAGGCTCAGTTCATCCAGGCCTCTCCCAATTTCCAGGGGCAGATCTCCAACGTCGTCGACGAGCAGGCACTCGTGCTTGCGCCGCGCCGTGCCGATCTGGAGAAGGAAGCCGCGACCATCTACGCCAAGAGCTTCTCGGTCGACGAACTGAAGTCGATCTCTACCTTCTTCAACACGGAAACCGGCAAAAAGCTGCTGACCAACCAGCCGCTCGTCAGCCGCGAACTGACCAAGGCCGCTGAAATCTGGGCAAACGGGGTTTCACGCGACCTGACCAACCAGAGCTCCGAAAAGCTGCGCGGCATCATCGATGCAAACCCGATCAAGCCGCCGGTCGTCGATCCGGCTCCGGCGGAAGCACAGGCCGCACCCGCGCCGGCAAAGCCTGCACCGGCCAAGCCCGCCGCTGCGCCT
>NZ_JALBGW010000077.1:0-23384 GCF_023006485.1 Neorhizobium sp. BETTINA12A | reverse complement strand
GATCGCGACGCGCTGGCGCTGCCCGCCGGAAAGCGCGGCCGGGCGGCGGTCAAGCAGGGCGCCGAGGCCGAGAATCTTGCCGGCCTCCTCGATCCGCTTGTCCTTCTCGGCCTTGCTGAGCTTCGACGTGTAAAGGCCGAAACCGATGTTCTGGCGCACGGTCATATGCGGATAGATCGCATAGTTCTGGAACACCATCGCGATGTTGCGCTGCTTCGGCTCGCGCTCGTTGACCACTTCCGAGCCGATCTTCAGCGTGCCGCCGGAGATTTCCTCAAGGCCTGCGATCATCCGGAGCGTCGTCGACTTGCCGCAGCCGGAAGGGCCGACGAAAACGACGAATTCGCCGTCGGCAATCTGGAGGTCGATGCCCTTGACGGCCTCGACCTTGCCGTAGCGCTTCACCAGTTTTTCAAGTTCGATCGTCGCCATCAGCGGGCTCCCGTCAGGGCGGTGAATTTCTGGTTCAGTTCTGCGGCGGCCTTCGCCTCATGGTCCGCCGCCTTCTTGGCTTCGGCTTCGAAGGCGGCAAGCTTGTCGCGATAGGCAGATATCGCGGCGTTCATAGGCTCTGGCGCGGGACCGCCGAAACGAGCGCGCACGGCGACGAAATGTTCGGGCGAGACGATCTCCTTGAATTTTTGGAGATCGACGGAAGGCCTGCGGCCGGCCGAATGCTCGAAGGCCTTGAGGAAGGGATCGTAGCCGTCATTGGGTAGATCACCCTTGGACGCGACGACGCTCCTTGCCGTCGCTGCGGCAATCTCATGCGCCTCGCGGAACGAAAGCCCTTCGATGCGCACCAGCGAATCGGCAAGCTCGGTAATGGTGATGCAGGACCGGCGGATATTCTGGTCGACACGCTCCGGATCGATACTGATCTGGGCGATCAGCGCGGCGAGCAGGTCGAGCACGCGGGAGGCGGAGGCGAAGGCCTCGTAGCCCATGCTTTGAGTCTCGCCTTCGCTGTCGTTCATGTCGGTGAAGGGCGTGTTGTGCATCACGTCGAGCACCGTGCGGGCGCGGCCCATCGTCTGGCTGGCGAGATGGCGCAGATGCTCGATCGGCACCGGATTGCGCTTCTGCGGCATGATCGAGGAGATCTGCACCAGCGCGTTCGGCACGTAGATCTGGCCGACTTCGAAGCTCGTCCAGAACTGGAAATCCTGGATCAGGCGGCCGAGATGCAGGAACATCAGCTCGATCGCCGAATAGGTGGAGGTCGTGTAATCGACCGCGGCGATGCAGGAGTAGGAGTTCCTGAGGGGCGCAGAGAAGCCGAGCAGCTCCGCGACCCTGGCGCGGTCGATCGGGAAGCCCGAGGTGGTGATTGCAGCAGCCCCCATCGGCGACAGGTCGACGATTTTCCGAGCCTCGGCGAAACGCTCGATATCGCGGATGAGTATTTCGATCGCGGCCGAAAGATAGTGTCCGAACGTGGTCGGCTGGGCCGGTTGGCCGTGGGTATAGGCGACGATCAGCGTCGCCTTCTCGCGCTCGGCTGCATCGACCATCGCGGCGAGCACTTTGCGGGCCTTGCCCATCAGCGTGTCGATCTTGTCCTTCAGGCCGAGCTTGAAGAGCGTGTGGTCGATGTCGTTGCGTGACCGGGCGGTGTGCAGCCGCCCGGCGATATCGACGCCGATGCGGGCCTTCAGCTCCTTTTCGATCAGGAAGAAGAAATCCTCGACCTCGCCGGTATAGACGAGCGTCGACGGATCGATTTCCGTGTCGATCGCCTCCAATGCGCCGGCAATCTTGGACGCGATTTCCTTGTCGAGGATTCCGGTCTCGACCAGCATCACGAGATGCGCCCGGTCGATTCGGCGGAAACCGTCCACATGGTGGCTCTTGGCGCCGTCGAAGAGCGGCCGGAGCACGGTTTCCTTGTAGACCGGATCGGGGAATTTGCTGGTGTCGGAAAGGCGCGGGTTGATGTCCGCCATGGTGTTATCCTTGCATTATCCCTTTAGGCCCGCCAGCATCACACCGCGGACGATGTAGCGCTGCAGGACGAGGAAGACGAGAAGGGTGGGAAGGGTAGCGATCGCCGCACCCGTCATGATCATTTCCCACTGGATGGACTGCTCGACCGCGAAGCTCGAAAGCCCGACCGGCAGCGTATAGAGTTCCTTGCTGGTGGTGACGATCAGCGGCCAGAAGAACGCCGTCCAGTTGCCGAGGAAGGTGAAGATCGCGAGCGCCGAAAGTGCCGGCGTCACCAAGGGCAGCGCCACTTTCCACCAGATCTGGAATTCGTTGAGCCCGTCGACGCGCGCCGCCTCGATGAAGTCGTTCGGCACGGTTTCGAAGAACTGCTTCATCAGGAAGGTGCCGAAGGCGGTCATCATGCCGGGGAACATGATACCCCAGTAGCTGTCCAGCCAGCCGAGCTGGCTCGACATCAGGTACCACGGGATGACCAGCATCTCGGTCGGGATCATCAGCGTCGAAAGGATCGCAAGGAAGATGAAATAACGGCCGCGGAACTCGAACTTCGCCAGCGTATAGCCGACAAGACTGTCGAAGAAGCAGTTCGACAGGGTGACGATGACGGCGATCAGCGTCGAATTGAAGAACCAGCGCATGAACCGCCCGTCGGCCAGAACCGAGATATAGTTCGCAAGCGTCGGCGCGGCCGGGATGAGGCGCAGGTCGTAGATCTGGTCGGGGGTCTTCAGTGAGGTCGAAAACATAAAGGCGATCGGCGACACCATGATCAGGCCGCCGATGAACAGGATGGTCCAGGTGACGATCAGGCCGGGACGGACCTTGCCGTGGCTGAGGCGCGTGGCTTCGCTCATTTCTTTTCCCTCAGTATCCAGAGCTGCAGCAGCGATACGATCAAGAGGATGGTGAACAGCACCACCGTCTGCGCCGCGGCATAACCCATCGCATAGGAGTTGAAGGCGGTCTGGTAGATCATCAGAACCAGCGGCTTGGTCGATCCGAGCGGTCCGCCGGGATCGTTGGTGGTCATGTTGTAGACCTGGTCGAAGATGCGCAGGAAGCCGATCGAGGAGAACACCACGAGGAAGACGGTGGTGGGTTTCAGGAGCGGCAGCGTGATCTTGCGCAGGATCGCCCATTCGCCAAGACCATCGATGCGCGCGGCTTCGTAGAACGTGCCCGGAATGGCACGCAGACCGGCCATGAAGATGATGATCTGGAAGCCGAGGCCGGCCCAGATCGCCGTCACCATGATCGAGAACAACGCCTGGTCGGTCGAGCGGATGAACGGCTGCTGCGGAATGCCGAGCATGCTGAACACGTCATTGATGACGCCGATCGGCGGCGGCTGGTAGAACCAGCGCCAGACCCAGGCCATCGCCGCAGCCGTCGTCAGGAACGGCAGGAAATACAGCGCCCGGATGAAACTGTGCATGAAACGGACACGATCGAGAAAGAAGGCGATCGTAAACGCGGTGACGAGACTGATCGGCGTGCCGATGATCAGGTAGGTGAACGTGTTCTTGAATACCTTCCAGAACTGCGGGTCCTTGAAGAGCTTGATATAGTTGGCGAACCCGATGAATTTCGCCGGCCGCAGCAGGTCCCAGTTGGTAAACGACAGGTAGAAGGCTTGGAACGTCGGATAAAAGCGGATGATTGCGTAGAAGAGGATCGGCAGGGCAAGGAAACTCCAGACCCAGACGAGGCGCCGCGTTCGCATGGAAAAGCGGTCGCCAAAGGATGTCCCTGGGGATCCGCCGGGGCGGCCGGACGCCGCCCCCTGCTGTTCAATCGCTGCCATGACCGGCTCCGTATCTTACGGCTTGGCCGCGTCGATGATTTCCTGCTCGGCTGCGGCCGCCTGTTTGATCGAGTCCTCGACCGACTGACCCTGCAGCAGCACGCGGTTTGCCATGTCGATGGCGTTCTGGCGCTGGCCCTGCTCATCCATGAACAGCGTGGTGTGAGCGTATTCCAGGCCCTTCAGGAACGGCGCGTAGATCGGGTCCTTCAGGTTGGTTTCGGTCAACGCTGCGGAACGGAGCGCCGGCAGCTCGCCGACGGTCTTCAGCCAGATGTCCATGGCGGCCGGAGAGGTGATGTAGGCCAGGAACTTCTTCGACGCTTCGAGCTCTTCGCCCTTCGCCTTGGCGCTGATGCCGTTGGCGAAATAGCTGGCATAGTTGGAGCGCACGCCTTGCGCATTGGCCGGCAGTTCGGTCACGCCCCATTCGAAGTCCTTGATGCTCTTGAAGGCGCCGAGGCGGAAGGTGCCGTCGATGGTCATGCCGGCCTTGCCGCCGCGGAACGCCGCCTGGCCTTCGTCCATGAAGCCGGCCGCGCCGATCTTCTTTTCAAGCTGCAGGCTGGTGTAGAACTTCAGGGCCTTGATGCCGGCTTCGCTGTTATAGGCGACCTTCTGGTCGTTGTCGGTATAGGGCACGCCGCCGAACTGGCGGATCAGCACTTCACGCCACCACTGGTGGTCCTGGCCGGCCATGTCGAGCGTCGAACCTTCGACGACGAGGTTGCCGGAAGCGTCGCGCTTGGCGATCTTCTGGGCGGCGGCGACATATTCGTCGAGCGTCTTCGGCGGGTTGTTCGGGTCGAGGCCGGCCTCGGTGAAAAGCTTCTTGTTGTAGAACAGGGCGAGTGAGCGCACGGCGGTCGGCAGGCCATAATAATCGTCGCCGCGCTTCATGGCCTTGACGATCGGGAAGAACTCGCTTTCGATCTTGGCTTGCGGGAACGCATCCTTCGGAAGCGGAGCGAGGAGGCCGCCGGCGACGAACTTGTCGAGCCAGCCATAGAACAGCTGCATGACGTCGGGACCATTGCCGGCCATGTTGGCGGCGATCACACGCGTCTGGTAGTCGGCATAGGGGAACGTGACCTGCTTGACCGTGATGCCCGGATTGGCCTTCTGGAACTCGGTGATGAGCTGGTCCATCGCCTTCACACGCGTGTCGAAGACATACTGCCAGTATTCGATTTCGACCGCCTGTGCGGCATTGAATGCGAATGTGCTGAAACCGGCGACGAGACCGGCGAACAAAGTTGCCTTGCGCATGTGAGCCTCCATTTGCCCCGCCGGGTGCTCCGGTCTTGGGGTCTGATTGTTCCCTGCATTCGGGATGCGACCTGCAGCCCGACGCGTTTATTGGTTTTCGGGAGGCGAGCCTCCCTTTGACGTGCTGCGGCGCTATGCCCCAGCCCTACCCTTACGGTTTCCTGAGTGGGATCGTTTGTCAATAAGATAATTTACTTGAATTATTCTATTGCGGCATACCGCTTCCCGGCGTTATGAATTCTGCCAACCGAAGGTGGGCGAAATGACCATACACACGATCGGCACGCACCCGGTGGCTATCGGCAAGAACCCTGAACGCAGCCGTGAGCACAACCGTCGCGTCGTGCTGGATGTGGTGCGCCGCCACGGTTCGCTCGGTCGCGCCCATATTGCAAAGCTGACGCAACTGACGCCCCAGGCCGTTGCCAATATCGTCGACGAACTGGCGGGAGAGGGGCTGCTGATGGAAATGGGCCGGCTGAAATCCGGCCGCGGCCAGCCGCCTATCCAGTTCGCTGTCAATCCCGAGGGCGGCGCCACCATCGGCGTCGAAATAGCCGCCGACCATATGGTGACGGTGGCGCTCGACCTGTCTGGCGGACTTCGGGCAAAGCGCATCACGCCGCTCAAGGATACCACTCCCGGGCATATCCTTTCCGCATTTGCCGCGGAGCTTGCCGCCGTCACCGAACTGGTCGGTGCAAAGCTGCTCGGCACCGGCGTCGTCATGCCCGGTCCGTTCGAGATCGACGGCATGACCTCGGTCGGCCCGACGACGCTGCCGGGCTGGGCAGGCCTCGACGCCGCCCAGGCGCTCAGTGAAGCCTGCGGCCATGCGGTGATCGTCGAAAACGACGCGACGGCGGCGGCCGTCGGCGAGCGGCTGTTCGGCGCGGGCCTGGCGATCTCGAATTTCTGCATGATCTATTTCGGCGTCGGTATCGGCCTCGGCATCATCCAGGACGGCGCGCCCTATCGCGGCGCCTTCGGCAATGCCGGCGAAATCGGCCATGTTACCGTCGTGCCGAAGGGCAGGCCCTGTCCCTCCTGCGGCCAGCTCGGCTGCCTGGAAGGTTATGTTTCCGCCTATGTGCTGAAGGAAAAGCTGAGCTGCATCGGTATTTCCGACACCGAGTTTTCCGATCTCGAAAAGCTCCACGCCGGCCGCCACCGGGTGGTCGAGGAATGGATCGACGAGGCGGCGACCTATCTCGGCCCGATGGTCGCCATGCTCGAAAACATCCTCGATCCGCAGACGGTCATCCTCGGCGGCGCGCTGCCGGATGCGATCATCGAGGACATCGTCGCTCGCATGGGCAATCTGCCGACCTCGGTCGCGAGCCGCAGGCAGCGCGATCTGCCCCGCGTGCTGCGCGGCCAGACGGGACAATTGACGGCAGCGCTCGGCGCCGCCGCCCTTCCGCTTTTCGACATGGTGACGCCCAAGCTGGAAACCTCGCTTGCCGCGCTCGCCGATATTCCCGCATGACATATTGAGGAGAATTTCATGCTGACCGCCCGCGAACGCATCGAACGGCAGATGGCCGATCCCTCGCTCGTCCGGCTCCATCGCAAGCTGACGCGGCTGAAGTCGACGGTCACGATGATGAACACCGGCGCCCACCCCGACGACGAGCAGAACGGCATGCTCGCCTGGTTCCGCCTCGGCCTTGGCATGCGCGTCATCATCGCCTGCTCGACACGCGGCGAGGGCGGCCAGAACGCGCTCGGCCCCGAACGTCTCGGCCCGCTCGGGGTGATCCGTTCCCGCGAACTGGAAGAGGCGGCCCGCGCGATCGACGGCGACGTTTCCTGGCTCGGCCACGGCCCGACCGATCCGGTCCATGATTTCGGCTTCTCCAAGGATGGCGACGCCACCTTCACCCGCTGGGGCCAGGCCCGCACCATCGAGCGGCTGGTGCGCGCCTATCGCATGGAACGCCCGGATATCGTCATCCCGACCTTCCTCGACGTGCCCGGCCAGCATGGTCATCACCGGGCCATGACCCGGGCCGCGGAGACCGCGATTACGCTGGCCGCCGACCCCAATGCCTATCCAGAACATTTCACCGAGGGCCTGAAGCCCTGGAAGGTTGCGAAATATTACCTGCCGGCCTGGTCCGGCGGCGGCGATACCTATGACGACGAAGTCCCGCCGCCGGATACAACGGTCACGGTTCTGGCCAAGGGCCGCGATCCGGCCACCGGCGCGGACTATGACCGGATCGGCGAATGGTCACGGTATTACCATGCCTCCCAGGGCATGGGTCACTGGCCGAAACGTCCGGAAAAGGACTGGCAGCTGCACCTGAAGCTCTCCGCTACGCGCTCGAAATCCGAGCAGTCGGTGCTCGAGGACCTGCCGGCATCGCTGACCGTCCTTGCCGGTTTCGCCGGCCTGCCCGCCAACGTGGCGGAAGCCCTGCGCTGCGCAGACGCCGCCATTGCCGTGGCTTCCGCGGCCTTCCCGGATCGCGATGCGATCATCAGGGCGCTGACCGAGGCCACCGGCTGGCTGGACATCGTAGCCTCCTCCGCACCGGAAGAGTTTGCGACCCTGCAGGGCCACCGCATCGCCCGCAAGCAGACGGAAATCGATGCTGCCATCCTCGATGCGGCCGCGATCTTCGAACGCGCCTATGCAGATCCCTCCGTCATTTCTCCAGGAGGTGCGGCGGCGCTCACCGTCGAGCTTGGCGAAGGCGCTTCGAACCACAAGGTCGATGTCGTCCCGGTTCTGCCGGCGGGCGTATCGTCCTCCGTCCAGTCGCTCGCCAACGACCGCGTATTCGCGCTGACGGCAGCATTGGACGCGCCGCTCTCCGGCCTCTACCTGCCCGCCTGGTCGGCGCTCGGCGGCAACGGCCACGCGCATGTAAAAATCTCGGCGGAGATCGGCGGCCGTACGGTCTCCGGCACTTTCGATCTCGAAGAGCCGTTTGCGGTAACGCCCGCCCAGTCGCTGACCCTGCTGCCGGATGCGCTGCTCGTGCCCCTCGGCACGAAGCAGACGGAATGGCCGATCAAGGCCAATGTCTCCGGCGTCAACGCACCCGTCTCCTTCAAGACGCCCGCCGGCTGGGTGATGAAGAAGACCGATGGTGGCTGGATCGCCTCCCCGACCGATGCGGCCAAACCCGGCCTCGTCGAGCTCGAACCGCAGGTCGACGGCCACCCGGCCTTCCAGGTCACGCCGATCGCCTACCGGCATATCGGCCGCGCCAGTTTCCGAGCCCCAGCCACGCTAAAGATCCTGTCGGTCGACCTGAAACTGCCGGAAGGTGCACGCATCGGTTATGTCGGCGGCGGTGCCGATCGCGTCGGCATGTGGCTCTCCCGCATGGGCCTCGATGTCACCGAGCTCGACGCACAGGCACTCTCTGGCGATCTGTCGCGCTTCACCACGATCGTCGTCGGCATCTTCGCCTTCGGCATCCGCAAGGATCTTGCCGTCGCCACCGAGCGCCTGCATCGCTTCGTGGAGGAGGGCGGCCACCTCGTGACCCTGTATCACCGTCCGACCGATGGCTGGGATCCGGACGAGACCCCGGTTCGCCGCATCGAGATCGGCTCGCCGTCGCTGCGCTGGCGCGTGACCGATCCGAAGGCCGAAGTCACCGTGCTTGCGCCGGACCATGTTCTGCTCAAGGGACCGAACAGCATCGGCCCTGAAGACTGGCAGGGATGGGACAAGGAACGCGGCCTCTATTTCGTCTCCCGCTGGGATGACGCCTATGAGCCGCTTCTGGCCATGCACGACGCCAACGAACAGCCGCTCAAGGGCGCGCTGATCTCCGCTGCCATCGGCCGCGGCCGCCACACCCATACCAGCCTCGTACTGCATCACCAGCTTGACAAGCTCGTGCCCGGCGCCTTCCGGCTGATGGCGAACCTCGTACAGCCGGCGTGAGCACGGAGGCAGTCCCCGAAACGGATCGAGAGCGGGCTTCGAACGCCCGCATAGGCATCGGCTGGCTGCTTCTCGACATGACGCTGGTCTCCGGCGGCATGACCGCGCTGGTGAAGGCGCAAGGGGCGACCTATCCCGCATTCCAGCTCGTCTTCATCCGGGCGATGATCGGGCTCCTGTTCATCCTGCCGCTGATCTGGCGGCATCGCGCCGAGATGCGCCGGGTCAAACATCCGTGGCGGAATATCTTTCGCATCTCCTGCAATGCGGTGGCGCTGACCAGCAATTTCCTTGCCATCACCATGCTGCCGCTCGCGATGGTCAATGCGGTCGGGTTCTCCCGGCCGCTGATCACCATGGCGATGGCGGTCGCGATGCTCGGCGAGACGGTGAGCCGCATCCGCTGGCTCGGCGCCGGCCTCGCCTTCATCGGCGTACTGATCGTCATGGCGCCCGGCACATCGAGCTTCGATATCGAGGTGATCGTTGTGCTGGTTTCGGTCGTCTTCGGGTCGCTGGCGATCATCCAGACCCGGGCGCTGAAGGACGAGAACACCACCGTCATGATGGTCTTCTACACGGTCGGGCTCGCCGTCATCACCGCCGTGCCCGCCGTCTTCACCTGGAAACCGGTCATGCCCTTCGACTGGATCCCGCTGCTCGGCATCGGTTTCCTCGCCCAGCTCGGCCAATATTGTTTCCTGCGCGCCTACCGGATCGCCGATGCCAGCGTGCTCGCGCCCGTCGGCTACCTCTCGATCGTCTTCGTCACCGTCACCGGCTACGTCTTCTTCGGCGAGGTGCCCGAGGTGAGGGTGGTGATCGGCGTGATCGTCATCCTGGCCGCACTGCAAGGCGCAGCCTGGCTCGACCGACGTCGCGGCCGCGCCCTCAGCAGGAAGGCCTGAGCAAAGCCCCCCTTTCAGCGAAGCCTCCCTTGAGCCAAGGGATGTGATGCGATGTGAAGGTCCCGGGACTATGATTGCCAAACTTTATCCTTTCCCGCACGTTATCGCAGTGACAGGAGGCGATCGCAGTGACAGGAGGCGCTGATGGTCGCTCTAATGTTCGTTCTGGCAATCGTTGCGGTTCTCGCCGGCATATTCGCATCCGGCAGATGGCCGCCGCACGCCGACGGCAATACCTGGACGAGCTTGCCGTCGACAGCCTGGCCTGCACGAGCCTGGCCGAATTGGAGCGAAAGGCCGAGCGTCAGAGGGAAGTCCGCGATCGCAAACAGACCCGTAGACTGCGGGTCAATCGCCCGCACCCGACTTTGATGGTGAGATAGCGCGAATGGCGAGCGGGAGCACGAGACGGGGTTGTTTGTAGCCGAAGGACGAGTTCACTACGCACATAGCGGGGGGTAAACAGACGTCGCGCTGGATTCTTGTTCGCGCTAGTTGCTAACCAATGAGGTTTTCGTCAGCGTATTTAATGACGCGGGGTTTCGTATCATCTGAATTCCTTATCCCATTGACGATTCGCTGAAATATTACAGGCTCCCAATCATCCTTGGTGAGATAGTAATTAAGATCGACAAACTTACCGATGCGATCGGCTCGCATGGTTTCCGCGAGACGATAGAGAACGTAGCTAGGATGTCGTATGAACGCGTGGTCACCAACATCCAATTCGCACGCTGGATCGTGATATTTCCCAGGCCTAATCGAAGTAATGTTGATAAGCAGACATTGAGAGTCCGCGCACGGATTGTTCATCACCGCAAAGAGATGATGGACCTCGTTGATAGGCCCTAGAAACGATGCTGTCTTATAGGGAACATAGCTCATGCGGCTCTGAACGCAGCTATCATCCGCCGTTCGGTTTGGAGGTCTTCAGCTAGATCAACCGGGTCATTCTTTTCGAGCACTTGGAATATCCGTGCCAATTCGATTGGGATTGAGGAGCCCGCCGGGTCTTTCCATTCGGGACAAAATTCATGTGTCCAATCAGCTAAAGCAAATCGATCAATGTCTTTGAACTTGCCCCAGGTTTCTTCAAGCAACTTGATGTCGCCCCGGCTAAGCTCATCCAGATCGCCAATTTCGATCTGTTGTGACAGCATGAGATTTTCGTGTCGCCGAGGAGAGATGAACTCAAGCCAATCTTCTTGGCGCGTCGGCGCTGCGCCGTTCATATAGCTGTAGGTGTAAGAGTTTACCGGACCGAACTTCATAGACACATATGTGTCGTTCGTTATCGGAAAATCTCTACGCTCCAGGCTGAGACGGTCGGCAAGATAAATCAGCTTTGTAGCTTTGAGGATGTTGATTTCCCCACCAGACTTCAATGCAAAAAAAGCGGTGACTTGCGCCGCTTTTCGCGTAAGAAACCAGTCCGGAATGTTCGGTACGTAAGTCATGTTCTGCTTGTCCAGGCGTAATGAGCCATGACAGCCAAATTCTCCAACGTGGTCACACTTGACCTTGATACAATTCTATATGTGATTTGCGAATCAACTGTAAAGACGCCCAAAGGTTCATATTGCGATATGGCAAGCCTGGTTAGGTGACGCTTGCTCCCACCGTACCGTACTAGCATGCATGGCAGGCGAAAGGTTGGGGATATGTCTTGAGCGCGGCGTTGTTTCCTGATGCCTCCCAGACCCATCATCGTTGATTTGTGGCAACCCTCTGGCCACATCAAACATTTGATTTCACAGTGGAAGTTTGGTGGAGCTAAGCGGGATCGAACCGCTGACCTCTTGCATGCCATGCAAGCGCTCTCCCAGCTGAGCTATAGCCCCATCAGGGTGGTCCGGTATTTTCCGGTCCTGGGAAACTCCGCCGGGCGCCTGTAAGGGCCGTCCCGTTGGAGTGGCGGCTTATTACTTCCGGTTTACGGAGAGTGCAAGCCGTATTTTGTGCGCCCGGCAATTTTTATTGAATTGCCGGGCCTTAACTTCGATATCGGATCAGACTTCGTCGTCGTCGCCGGTCACGCCGATGATGCCGGACATGTCGTCATCGTCTTCGTCTTCGTCGGCTTCCAGGAAGGTATCGTCGTCGTCATCGCCGATATCGACATCGTCGTCATCGCCGATATCCGGGATATCGTCGCCGCTGGCTGCCTCGTCGCCCTCTTCGAGCGATACGAGTTCGACTTCCGGATTTTCGGTATCGACTTCCTGGACGTCTTCTTCCTCGGCCTGTTCCATCTTCTTGGCGGCGCTGTGCTCCTCGAAGAAGGACAGCGGCCAGGATTTGCCGGAATAGGGGGAAACGACCGGATCGCGGTTCAGGTCGTAGAATTTCTTGCCGGTATCGGGGTCGGTCCGCTTGGTTCCGAGTTCCGCTTTTGCCACAGTCAGAGCCTCATGAGATGGCCGAATATTTCGGCGCGCCGCTTGGACAGCGGCCTTATAGGGTGAAAATCTAAGCCGGTCCCCATAAGGCCTGCGCTCTTTGATGTCAAAGACAAACTTTTCATGGACCTCATAAGAGCGAATACGGTGACCGGTGGCAGGCTTTATGTTAGAGACGACGGGGAAATTTTACCGCAATGGGCCGGCCTGCCGTCTCTCCGCTCGGGACTGATAAGAGGTTGAAAAACATGTACCAGCCGCCGCATTTTCGCGAAAAGGATCTCGGAACTCGGCATGCGCTGATCGGGACCTATCCGATCGGTCTGCTGGTCACACCCGGGGCGATTCGGGAAGCATGAGTTTGAAGTCCAAGCCAGCAATCGTCATCGCCATCGACGGTCCCGCAGCCGCCGGCAAGGGTACGTTGTCGCGGCTGATCGCCGACGCCTATGGTTTTCATCATCTCGACACCGGGCTGACCTATCGCGCTACCGCCAAGGCACTGCTCGATGCAGGCCTGCCGCTCGACGACGAGAAGGTCGCCGGGAAAATGGCCCGTGAGGTTGAACTGGCCGGCCTCGATCGCGATATATTGTCCGCGCATGCGATCGGTGAGGCGGCCTCGAAGATCGCGGTCATGCCGTCGGTCCGCCGGGCTCTGGTCGAGGCGCAGCGTGCCTTTTCCCTGAGGCAGCCGGGAACGGTGCTCGACGGGCGCGATATCGGCACGGTCGTCTGTCCCGATGCGCCGGTGAAGCTCTATGTCACCGCGTCCGCTGATGTGAGGGCAAGGCGCCGTTACGACGAGATCGTCGGCAAGGGCGGCGAGGCGGATTACGGTGCGATCTTCGCAGACGTGAAGAAACGCGACGAACGCGACATGGGCCGGTCCGATAGTCCTCTGAAGCCCGCCGACGATGCGCACTTGCTTGATACCTCGGAAATGAGTATAGAGGCCGCGTTTCGGGCAGCGAAGTCCATCATCGACGCCGCCCTGAAGAGACAATCGAGTGAGAATAGCGAAATAGAATAGCCCGAGGTTCGGTCCCCGCGCCGGATTGCCTCCCCCGGATCATTCCGATGAGGGAGGCGGACCCGAACTTTTGGGCATGTGCAACACGAACCACCGGCGCTGTATGGGCCCGTATCGGGTACCTCAGGAGATTTCATGGCAGTATCTAACCCCACGCGGGAGGACTTCGCAGCCCTTCTCGAAGAATCCTTCGCTTCCAACGATCTGGCGGAAGGCTATGTCACAAAGGGCATCGTCACCGGGATCGAAAAGGACATGGCCGTCGTTGACGTCGGCCTCAAGGTCGAAGGTCGCATCGCGCTCAAGGAATTCGGTGCCAAGGGCAAGGACGGTTCGCTGAAGGTCGGCGACGAAGTCGAAGTCTATGTCGAGCGCATCGAAAACGCGCTGGGCGAAGCAGTTCTGTCGCGCGAGAAGGCTCGCCGCGAAGAAAGCTGGGTCAAGCTCGAACTCAAGTTCGAAGCTGGCGAGCGCGTCGAAGGCGTCATCTTCAACCAGGTCAAGGGTGGCTTCACCGTCGATCTCGACGGCGCTGTTGCCTTCCTGCCGCGTAGCCAGGTCGACATCCGTCCGATCCGCGACGTCACTCCGCTCATGCACAACCCGCAGCCCTTCGAAATCCTCAAGATGGACAAGCGCCGCGGCAACATCGTGGTTTCGCGCCGCACGGTTCTCGAAGAGTCCCGCGCCGAGCAGCGTTCTGAAATCGTTCAGAACCTCGAAGAAGGCCAGGTTGTTGACGGCGTCGTCAAGAACATCACCGATTACGGTGCGTTCGTTGACCTCGGCGGCATCGACGGCCTGCTGCACGTCACCGACATGGCATGGCGCCGTGTGAACCATCCGTCGGAAATCCTGTCCATCGGCCAGCAGGTCAAGGTACAGATCATCCGCATCAACCAGGAAACCCACCGCATCTCGCTCGGCATGAAGCAGCTCGAGTCGGATCCGTGGGATGGCATTGCCGCCAAGTATCCGGTCGGCAAGAAGATTTCCGGTACAGTCACGAACATCACCGACTACGGTGCATTCGTCGAGCTGGAGCCGGGCATCGAAGGCCTTATCCACATTTCCGAAATGTCCTGGACCAAGAAGAACGTTCATCCCGGCAAGATCCTGTCCACGACGCAGGATGTTGACGTGGTCGTTCTCGAAGTCGATCCGTCCAAGCGCCGTATCTCGCTTGGCCTGAAGCAGACGCTCGAAAATCCGTGGCAGGCATTTGCCTACAGCCATCCGGCCGGCACTGAAGTCGAAGGCGAAGTCAAGAACAAGACCGAATTCGGCCTGTTCATCGGCCTCGAAGGCGATGTCGACGGCATGGTCCACCTCTCCGACCTCGACTGGAACCGTCCGGGCGAACAGGTCATCGAGGAGTTCAACAAGGGCGACGTCGTCAAGGCTGTCGTTCTCGATGTGGACGTAGACAAGGAGCGCATCTCGCTCGGCATCAAGCAGCTCGGCAAGGACTCGGTCGGTGAAGCCGCCGCTTCCGGCGACCTGCGCAAGAATGCCGTCGTTTCGTGCGAAGTCATCGCCGTCAACGATGGTGGTGTAGAGGTTCGTCTCGTCAACCACGAAGACATCACCTCCTTCATCCGCCGCAACGACCTGGCACGCGATCGCGACGATCAGCGTCCGGAGCGTTTCTCGGTTGGTCAGGTCTTCGATGCCCGCATCGTCAACTTCTCCAAGAAGGACCGCAAGGTCATGCTGTCGATCAAGGCTCTGGAGATCGCAGAAGAGAAGGAAGCAGTCGCTCAGTTCGGTTCGTCCGACTCTGGCGCTTCGCTCGGCGACATCCTCGGCGCGGCTCTGAAGAACCGCGGCAACAACGAGTAATCGACGCCTTTTAGAAATCGAAAACCGCCGGATGCAAGTCCGGCGGTTTTTTCATGCGCAGTTTTTGCGGGTCGAAATCAGGTCCAGCCGGCCATGCGCCAATAGAGGTCGTTTGCCCGGTCCGCATCGTCGGTGGCTTCCTTCGAAACATCGTCGCCGGGGTGCTCCTGGGCGTGATCATCATCCGGACGTTCTTCGCTGAACGCCTGCTCGCCGGCGGAATGCTGCTGTTCGCCGTCCTCGTCGGTCTTGGAGATCGCCTTCGTCTTGCGCTCCTCGGGGTCCCGCTCGCGTTCTTCCGGCGGATAGGCGACATAGGGCAGGGCGACGCCTTCGCGAAACATCGGCGGCAGGGCGATCGGAAGAGCGAGCTGTTCGGCGACTTCCGTCGCACCCGTGGACGGACCGTTCGCGTTCGCGGAAGTACCGCCGGTGCGGCCCGTTGAACCTGTGCTTGACGGTTCGTCGGTGGCCGGCTGCGTAGGCTTTGCCATGGCCGCGCCCGCTACCTCGCCCGTCTGCAGGGCCGATTTTCCGATAAGCTCGCTGTCGGTCAACTGCTGCAGCGCCTGTTGTTCCGGCAATTGTTTAGCCGCAACCGGCAGGCTGTCGAGAAGGTCGCTGGTGGCGTCGGCAAGCACGTCCGCAAGCCATATGGTCGTCGCGCCGTTCGCCATCTTCTCCGTATTGAGCGCACGCGCGCCGCCTTGCTGTTCTAGGCCGCGCTGGGAAAGCCGGGCCAGCGCCGGCCCATCATAAAAGACGGGTTGAGAGCCGCGCCGATCGCCTGGAACGGCACTCGCGATCTGCCGACCTTCGTTGGCATGCGCCGCAGATGTGCTCTCCGGCGCATCTTCGGTCCGCACGGCAGCAAGCTCCGGGGTTTCGCTCTCGGCGACTTCGGCCGCTTCCTGCGCGGATGCCGAGACAGGTGCGGCGTCCGGATCTGTCTCGGCACTTACCTGCGAGGCATTCTCGTCGATGGGGCCCGGCAATGCGTCGATCTCGGCGGAAAGCATGGCCGGATTCTGAGCGGCGCCGGAAGTTGTCGCCGCAACGGGCGCTGCTTCTGCATCCTGCGTAGCTGCTTCTGCGGCAATCGTCTGTGGCGAAGCTCCGCCGAGCGCGGCTTCGTCGCCGGTCAGCATGGCCTCCGCCTCAGCCGCCGCCGCGGGCACGGTTTCTGAAGGCGCTCCGGATGGCGCGGCATTCGCTGGCTGTGGCAACGGGCTCGGCGCCTGTTCCGCTCCGGCATTCTGCCGATAGGAGCTGACGACAGCCTTGGCGGCGAGATCGCGGTCGAGCAGCTGCGCGGTCTCCAGCTGTATGGCGATGCGGGCGGCTTCCGGACTTGCGGGATTGTTGAGGATTTCGACGAGCAGGCGCAGCGAGATGCCCTTGACGAGCTGGTTGAGCGTCCGTTCGAGGGCAGCCTTCTCGGCTGGGTTCATCGCCTTGACCGCGTCTGAGAGGCGCTGGGCATAATCCGCCAACGCTTCGCCTTCGCGGCGCGGCACCTTGATCAGCCGGCCGATGGTCTCGGCGAAGATGGAAAATCCCTGCGCGAGCTGAAGCTGCGCCGAGAGCGAAAGGATATCCAGCCGCCCCGCCGACATCGGCGAAGAACCGATCAACCCGCTGTTCGCCGCGGCATTGGCCACGTCGATCCGCTGACGCAGCATCGGTTGCTGCGAAGGTGTCTGGTAGTCGACGAATGAACTGGTACGAACCGGCGGCAGCATCGTCCGCTCCAATGTCTGATAGAGACGATAGGACAGCTCGGCCGAAGGGTTCTTGTCTTTTCGCAACGATACGGCGTTGCGACCGGAACGCCTCATGGCGTCGCCAGTGCCGATACACAGGATGACTGTGGGGCAAAAAGGTTAACAACTCGCTAACGCATTCCCGTTTTCGCCGACAGGTCAGCGAAAATGATCCATTACGATGCAGATGAGGGGAGATTGGGGGTTATTGCTGGATCACGCAGCCAACTTCTTCTTCAACAATTCATAAATGCCGATTTCGTCCACCCGCACCGAAAAGATGTCGGCCTGGGATTTTTCGGCGCTGTCGGCGGCAAGCTCCTCGATTGCGCTCGCCGCCATTTCATTGGTCGGCGCTTCATTGTCTGCCAGGACCTCATCGGTGACGGAGTCGCCCTTGGCGGATTGATCGTCGGAGACGAGGCTGTCGCCCGCGTCGTCCGTATCGGTATTGGCGACCTGTTCGGCCGCCGCGGCGAAGAGGGCCAGCAGCGCGGTGTCGTCGACGGCAGGCGTATCGCCGGTGCCATCGGCAACCGGCGCGGCTGTCGCCTTGTCATTCGTCTTCTCGATGACGTCCTGAACCTTCTGAACGTCCTCAAGCTTCTTGCCGGCCTCCGCCGCCTGGATGTCGGCCTGGCGTTCGGCGCGGGTTCCGGCATCTTCGACACGGGTCGGATCGTAGCCCTGCGGACCGAGCTTCAGTTCTTCGAGCGTCTTCGGATCGGCGACGTCTTCGAGCCGCTGCACGACGCGCTCGACTTCCGTGTCGAGCTTGCCGCCATTGGCCTTGCGGTTGAGCCCGTCCATCAAGCGCTGGTTGTCGTCGCCGTAGGGGTTCTTGATCGCCGCGAGCAGCGTGTCCATGGAGATGCCGATGTCGTCGAGGCCGAGGTCTTCGGCGAGTTTGCCGACCTCGTCCGGCATCATCTCCTTCAGCGCATCTTCCAGCGCTTTCCCGAGCTTGTAGGAGGAGCGCGCCTCATCGGTATCGATGCCGAGCTTGATCGCCAGGCGATCGACGAGCTCGATCTTCAATTCGTTGGGGTCGGTTTTGTTGACGCTGAAAAGGGCGGAGGCGATCTTGTCGCGGGCGCGCCGGGCGTCTTCGCTGGCGCTGATCCGTGCTTCGACAACCGGATCGCTCTTCTTGCCGGTCCGCTGCTCTTCGTCTTTCTTGCGCTGTTCCTCGATGCCGTCGAGCATCGACTGCATCATGTTGGTCGCGGCAAGCCCATAAGTCTGCTGGGTAGGAAGCAACATGGCCCGAAATCCGGTCTCGTCGAAAGGTGCACCGCCAAGCAAAACTAGATTTGAAGGGTTAACGAGACGTTACCGGGTGGCTAGAACTTATGTCACCCTTTATCTATTCGGGCGGCCGCGGCTTCACCACCAGCGTCACCAGCACAAAACTCACGTAGAGAAGCAGATACCAGGACCCGAGCTTGCCGAACGATACTATGTGCCAGGTCTTCTGTGTCGGATAGATCCAGGTGCCCGTCAGCGTTCCGATATTCTCCGCAAGCCAGAGGAAGGCCGAGGAAAGAAACGCGGCAAGCACCAGCGGCATCCGCAAAGTTGTCCTGTTGGTGGTGAAATGGATGTTCACCCGCCGGAACACGATCACGGTCGCCGCAAACAGAAGATAGCGGATATCCGGCAGAAAATGATGGCTGAAGAAATTGGCATAAATGGCGATCGCCAGAAGCCCCGTCTGCCAAATTGGCGGATAATGGCTGAAGCGCATGTCGAAGATGCGGATCGTGCGGGCCATGAAGGAGCCGACTGCCGCATACATGAAGCCGGAAAACAACGGCACGCCGCCGATCTGGAGAAGCGATGTTTCCGGATAGGCCCATGACCCCATATGGATCTTGAATATCTCCATCACGGTTCCCGTGACGTGGTAGACGAGGATGACCCGGGCTTCGTCCCAGCTTTCCATCTTGAAGCGCAGGAACAAGATCTGGATCGTCAGGGCGGCGAGGAACAGGAAATCGTAGCGATGGACCGGCCAATCCGGTTGCCAGATGACTTTGGTGATGAGCAGCAGCGCCAGCATCATCGCCGCGAACAGGCAGGCCCAGGCCTGTTTCAGGCCGAACAGGATGAATTCTGACAGCCACCATGGAAGCGGCGCGAGCGCGCCGCGAATGAGAAGTCGCAACGGCTCGAGATAAGGCCCGGTCTCGTGGGCCGCCGGACGTTCGCGATAGCCTTGATCCATCCGCCGGTCAGCCTATCAGCTATGGGCGAAGATATCGGCCTCTTCCCAGCCCAGCAGGTCCAGCTTCGCCCGCGTCGGCAGGAATTCGAAACAGGCCTGGGCCAGTTCGGCGCGCTTGTCGCGCACCAGGCGGTAGGTCAGCTTGTCGCGCAGCGCATGCAGGTGGAGCACGTCGGAAGCAGCATATTCGAGTTGCGCCGGCGAAAGCACCTCGGCGGCCCAGTCGGATTGCTGCTGCGCCTTGGAAACGTCGACGTCGAGCATTTCCTTGAGATTGTCCTTGAGCCCGTGCCGGTCGGTATAGGTGCGGGTCAGCCGCGAGGCGATCTTGGTGCAGAACACCGGCGTCGTGGTCACGCCGAACGTATGGAAGAGCACGGCGATGTCGAAGCGGCCGTAATGGAAGATCTTCTGGCGCGACGGATCGGCGAGCATGGCGACGAGATTGGGAGCCTCGTTCTGGCCGGCCGCGATGCGGATCACGTCTGCCGAGCCGTCGCCCGGCGAAAGCTGCACGACGCAAAGCCGGTCGCGACGGGGCACGAGGCCGAGCGTTTCCGTATCGATGGCGATCGCCCCGGTATATCGGGCTGCAGCGACTGCCGGAATATCGCCTTCATGATACCTGATCTCTGCCATGTCCGTCTCCGTCTGCCTGTCTGCAAGGATTCGCTATAAACCACGTTTTTCGCCAGGGATATGGGTGATCTTGGGAAGGCCGCACCGCCAGCGGTCAAATGTGTTTCATTACGCGACCGAATTCTGCGCGGGCATTTGCTCAGCCTTGCACTTAATGCATTGCTGCATTGCAACCAAGCGGCTTGGCCTGCTTAAACGATTAGCCTATATCTTTGGTCATCGGGCGACGCACTCCTCCTCCCAGTGTTGCCTGATACGGATCGACAACATCCTCCTCCTCCCAGTTGTCGATCAAGTTTAAAGCCTGGCGCACCCTCCTCCCGCGCCAGGCTTTTTCCGTTTCTGGAGCAGGATTTCCTTCAAAACATTGCTTTTTGCCTTACGACAGCCGAGGTGCCGCGATCTGTGATTGGCGTCACGTAGGTGTCACGCACCGCCGATATACGAAACCTCGCCTTCCCTTTGAACTTTTCGTGAGGTTACTATGCGCAAGATTTTTGCCGCTCTGGTCGTTTCGACCGCGCTCGCCGGCGCCGCCCAGGCTGCCACCGTTTATCCGCTGGATCGCGCCACGATCCTCAGCGGCTCCCCCTTCGATTTCAAGGTCGAGTTCAACTCCGTCGTAAAGCCGGAAGACGTCAAGATCACCGTCAACGGCCAGGATTACAAGACTGTTCTCGGCAAGGAAGTCCAGTTCGTCGCGGAAGAAAAGAACAAGGACAAGATCCTCGGTTCTGCCGTCATCCTGCGCGGCCTGACCATCGCCACCGCTGGCGATTACAAGGTCGAGATTTCGGCCGGTTCCGAGACGAAGACCGTCACCTGGAATGTCTACGGCACGGGTTCTGCCCCGAAGGCCAAGAATATCATCTTCATGCTCGGCGATGGCCTTTCGGTCGCGCATCGCACAGCTGCCCGCATCATGTCCAAGGGCATGACCGAAGGCAAGGCCAACGGCCGTCTCGCCATGGACGACCTCGACCATATGGCCTTCGTCGGCACCTCGGCGACCAACGCTGTCGACACCGACTCGGCCAACACGATGTCGGCCTACATGACCGGTCACAAGACCGCCGTGAACGCGATCGGCGTTTATGCCGACCGCACGCCGGACTCGCTGGACGACCCCAAGGTCGAAACGATTGCTGAAGCACTTCGCCGCCAGACCGGCAAGTCGATCGGTATCGTCGCCACCTCCGAAATCGAGGACGCGACGCCTGCCGCCGTCGTCTCCCACACCCGTAACCGCAACGACAAGGCCGATGTCGTCGGCATGCTGCTAGGCGTCAAGCCGGACGTCCTGCTCGGCGGCGGTTCTGCGTATTTCCTGCCGCAGGCGACTGCCGGCTCGAAGCGCAAGGACGACAAGGATTATGTCAAGCTCTTCAAGGATGCCGGCTACACGCTGGCCACTGACAAGAACGAACTTGCAGCCGGCGCAAACGCCAATGGGTTGCTGCTCGGCCTCTTCCATCCTGGCAACATGGACGTCACGCTTGACCGCGAGTTCCTGAAGAAGGGCACCGTCGAGAAGTATCCGAACCAGCCGGGTCTGGTCGCCATGACCAAGGTAGCCCTCGATCGTCTTTCCAAGGACCAGGACGGTTTCTTCCTGATGGTCGAAGGCTCCTCGATCGACAAGATGTCCCATCCGCTCGACTGGGACCGTGCCGTCATCGAAACCATCGAATTCGACCAGGCGATCGCTGTCGCCCGCGAGTTCCAGAAGACCCATCCCGACACGCTGATCGTCGTCACCGGCGACCACACCCATGGCGTTTCGATCATCGGCACGGTTGACGATGACAAGCCGGGCACCGAGATGCGCGAAAAGGTCGGCACCTATGCCGAAGCCGGCTTCCCCAACTACAAGGACGAAAACGGCGACGGTTATCCGGACAAGATCGACGTTTCGCGCCGGCTGTTCCTTGCCGCCACCAACGGCCCGGACCACTACGAAACCTTCCGCCCGAAAATGGATGGCCCGTTCGTTCCGGCGATCCAGAACGAGAAGAAGGAATACGTTGCCAATGAGCAATACAAGAACGTGCCTGGCGCGGTCTTCGTTCAGGGCAATCTCCCGAAGAGCAGCGACAGCGGCGTTCACTCCGTCGATGACGTCGTCCTGCAGTCGTCTGGCCCCGGTTCGGAAGGCTTCAAGGGCTATATGGAAGAAAGCGACATCTACAAGGTGCTCGCCGATACTTTCGCGCTCGGCACCAAGCAGACCAACTAAGGTCTGACGGCCTGCCGTACCCGTGGTAGAACAACGCTCCCGGCCGAAACACGGCCGGGAATAGCGTTTCAGGAGGGTTTCATGGAAAAGCTCTTTTCAAAGGGTTTCAGCCGCCGCTCCGTGCTCGGCCTGGCCGCCGCCGCAGCTCCGCTGCTTGCGGCAGCCCGTTCCGCCGCCGCTGCCGATGACCTCGGTTTTAACGAACTCTATGGCAAGTACAGCGTTCTCGGCCTGGAATTTTCCGACAAGGTGAAGAAGCTGGCGGGCCGCGAGGTGGCGATCCGCGGGTTCATGGCGCCGCCGCTGAAGGCGGAAGCGGCTTTCTTCGTGCTGACCGAAGTGCCGATGGCGCTTTGCCCCTTCTGCTCCTCAGATGCGGACTGGCCGGATAACATCGTCGTCATCTACCTCCACCGCAAGCAGACATTCACCCAGGCGAACGAAACGATCGAGGTGCGCGGCACCCTTGAGGTCGGCTCCTGGAGGGATCCCGATACCGGATTTGTCAGTCTTCTGAGGATCCGCGACGCGGCATATCAGGGCGCGTGAACATGCTTTCCTTGCGTATAGACAATCTGGCCATGTCGTTCGCCGGTCTGAACAGCCCGGTTTTGCTGGTCGATTTTCTGACGATCGCAGCCGGCGAGCGCGTTGCCGTCACCGGCGGTTCGGGCTCCGGCAAGAGCACTTTCATCAATGTGATCACCGGGCTTGAGCGCCCCACCTCCGGCAAGGTCTTCTGGAGCGGCGAGGATATCGCCCGGCTTTCCGAGACGGCGCGCGACCGCTGGCGGGCTGAACATGTCGGCCTCGTGATGCAGGATTTCCATCTTTTTCCCGGCCTCTCGGCGGTCGAGAACGTGCTTCTGCCGGCCCGGCTGGCCCGTGTCGCCGATGCGGCGCTGATCGCCCGTGGCCACGATCTCCTCAAAAGCGTAGGCCTTTTCCGTCCGGGCCAGAAGATCGAGACCATGTCGCGCGGCGAGATGCAGCGCGTCGCGATCGCCCGCGCGGTGTTACGCAAGCCGGGCGTGATCGTTGCCGACGAACCGACCGCGAGCCTTGATGTCGAGGCCGGCGAGACAGTCGGCCGGCTGCTTCTGGATATGGCCGGCGAAACCGGAAGCACTCTGATTGTCGTTTCCCATGATCAGCGCCTGATCGACCGGCTCGATCGCCGCATCACTCTTGGCGCCGGTCGTATCGTTTCCGACAGTTTTCGCGAAGAGGTGGCGGCATGATCCGCTTCATTGCCGCTGATCTGCGCCGCCTCTGGCTTGGCGCTGTGGTGGTTGTGCTGCTGGTTGCGCTCGCCACCGCCCTCGGCGTCACCGTCACGCTGCAGGAGCGCGCCCTGCGGCTCGGCAGCGCCCGCGCCGCCGACAAGTTCGACCTGGTGATCGG
>NZ_JALBGW010000076.1:0-23390 GCF_023006485.1 Neorhizobium sp. BETTINA12A | reverse complement strand
CTGCGCCAGCGCGCCCGCTGCCGGCGGTGTCTGGCAGCGCCGGAAATGTAGCCGATCAGCGTTTCGAAGCGCGTCGGCACCTCCCGATCGTCGAATTCCTGGGCGCAGATGCCGATCTCTGCTGCCAGATCTGTGACCAGCCGAGCCGTTGCCGACTCGATCGCCTGCCGCTCGGGCCGTTCCGCCGTCAGCCGCTCGGCTTCCGCCGCCAGCTTCTCCTCATCCGGCAGGGCGAGATCCCGCGCGGTTTCGGCAAGCAGCGTTGAAATCGGCCCGGGCGCATCGCCCATTGCAGCCAGAACGTTGCCGATCCGCTCGATCTCGCTGTCGAAATTCCCAGGTGCCGCCACGCCCATTCTCCCGCCGTCTGAGGACCAAGATAACGCCGCTGCAGAATTATGCCACGCCGTCCCGGCTCGATTGCCGGAAAAATCGGAAGGCGGCAAAAAGTCCTGGAAGGATCAGAGCTTCAGCTTGGCGATCTCCGCATCAAGCCGGTCTTTTGCCTTTTTCGGCATCTTAGCAGCCTTCACCGCGTCGAGATTGGCCGGCGCGTCGCCGACGACGATCACCGCGACCATGCCCATGCCGAAATGCGGCGTGCATTTGAAGACGTAGACGCCCGGCTTGTCTGCGGTGAAGGAAACTTCCTGGCTGATCTTGCCTTTGATTTCGGCGACCCCTTCCGGCACCAGGCCGGGCATCGAAACCACGTCATGCCCCTTGTCGACCGGCACGAACTTGATCGTATCGCCCGGCTGCGCCTTCACGGCCGCCGGCTCGAACACCATGGCCTCGCCGTCGCTGCCCTTGTTGAGCATCTTCACCTCGATTTCGGCGCTGAAGGCCGGCAGAGCGAACAGGGCGAGGCTGGTGGCAAGGGTAAAGGTTTTGGTGGTCTTGCGCATGCGGGGAACTCCAGCTGGGAACCACCGTCCCATAAGGCCGGGACGTTTCGGATGTGATACATAAATATGTTTCCGGCCGCAGACTTTGACCAGCATCAATTTTGCCGCGCCGCCGCCGTCTTCCGTTGCGTACGGTGAACGGAGGTTTAAATTCCGAGCATCAATCGCAATGCATCTGATCTTCCCAATGCCGCCGGCAGAGCGAAACATATTTTTCGCTGCCGCCGACATCGACCTGGGCACCTTCGCGCACCAGCTTGCCGTCCTCGTCGAGCCTCACCACCATGGTCGCCTTGCGCCCGCAATGGCAGATGGTGCGCACCTCGCGCAGCTCGTCGGCGATCGCCAGCAGTTCCAGCGAGCCGGGAAACAGCTTGCCCTGGAAATCGGTCCTCAAGCCATAGGTCATTACCGGGATGCCGACCCGGTCGGAAATCCGGGCGAGCTGCCAGACCTGCTCGGGCGACAGGAACTGCGCCTCGTCGACGAACACGCAGGCGATCGGCTCCTCCCGGTGCATCGCCTCGATGCCCATAAAGAGATCGTCGGACGGCCCGAAGGGAATGGCATCCGAAGAAAGCCCGATCCGCGAGGCAACGCGGCCCCGGCCGGCGCGGTCGTCCAGCAACGCCGTGAAGATCGTCGTGCGCATGCCGCGCTCCCGGTAGTTATAGGAAGCCTGCAGCAGCATGGTCGACTTGCCGGCGTTCATCGTCGCGTAGTGGAAATAAAGCTTGGCCATATCTGCCTTCTGATCGCGATCGGGATTCGAAAAAAGCGGGTTTTGCCGAAAACCACAGGAAACTGTAGACTGCGCAACGCTGGGCGAGAAAGTCACAAATGTCGCAAATGCACCCCATTGTCCGCCGCGAATGCGCGCGCTTGCCTCGTCGCAGCATATATTGATAATGGCGGGAACCAAAAAAACGGGAGCAGCCCATGCGCATGACTACCACACTGAAGACCACGCTCGTCGCTGCCGCATCGATCCTCGCGATCGTCGGCACGGCATCTGCCGCCGAACCGGAAGCCTGCAAGACCGTCCGAATCTCGGATGTGGGCTGGACCGACCTTGCCTCGACCAACGCATCCTTCATCCAGGTCCTCGAGGCCCTCGGCTACAAGGCCGACGTCAAGACCCTCGGCGTCCCGGTCACCTATTCTTCGATGAAGAACAAGGATATCGACCTCTTCCTCGGCAACTGGATGCCAGCGCAGAAGGACGCGCTGCAGCCTTATCTCGACGACAAGTCGATCGAGAGCATCGCCGTCAATCTTGAAGGTGCCAAGTACACGCTCGGCACCAATGCCGCCGGCGCCAAGCTCGGCATCAAGGACTTCAAGGATATCGCCACCCACAAGAAAGAACTCGACGGCAAGATCTACGGCATCGAGCCGGGCAACGAAGGCAATGGCATGATCGTTTCGCTGATCGATGCCAACACATTCGGCCTCAAGGGTTTCCAGGTCGTCGAATCCTCCGAGCAGGGCATGCTGACCCAGGTCACCCGCGCCGACAAGGACAGCAAGCCGGTCGTCTTCCTCGCCTGGGCGCCGCATCCGATGAACGTCGCCCATGAGATCACCTATCTCGCCGGCGGCGACGCCACCGTCTTCGGTCCGAACTACGGCGGCGCGACGGTCTATACCGTGGCGCGCGGCGGTTTTGTCGCCCAATGCCCGAATCTCGGCAAGCTGCTCAAGAACGTGAAGTTCTCGCTCGACATGGAAAACACCATCATGGGCAAGATCCTCAACGACAGCGAGGATGCCAATGCCGCGGCCAAGACTTGGCTGAAAGCCAATCCGAAGGTCATCGAGCCGTGGGTTGCCGGCGTCACCACCTATGACGGCAAGGACGGCCTTGCCGCCGTCAAGAAGGCGCTCGGCCTCTAACAGTCCCGAAAATGTTTCCGGGGCGGCGCACCGCCTGCCCCGGAGCCCGCCCTTTCTCTCCTTATGGACGGCAGTTTTCTCGTGGATTGGATCGCAGACCATCGAATACCTATAGGTTCCTGGGCGAAGGCGGTCGTTGACTGGTTGACGGCGAATGCCGACTGGTTTTTCGACTGGCTTTCTTCCGTTCTCCTGGCCGTGATCGACGGGCTTTTGTGGTGTCTTGCGACACCGCATCCGCTGTTCGTTATGGCCGCCATGACCGGGCTTTCCTGGTGGCTGCGCCGTTCCCTCGTGCTCGCAGCCTTCACCTTCTTCGGTCTGCTCCTGATCTTTAACCAGGGTTACTGGAAAGAGACGACCGAAACGCTGGCTCTGGTGCTGGCGTCGACCGCCGTCAGTATGGTGGTCGGCGTGCCGCTCGGCATTGCCGCTGCCCGACGCCAATGGTTCTACGAAGCCATGCGGCCGGTCCTCGACCTGATGCAGACGCTGCCGAGCTTCGTTTACCTGATCCCGGCGCTGATCCTCTTCGGCCTTGGCATGGTTCCGGGCCTGATCGCCACCGTCATCTTCGCGATCCCGGCGCCTATCCGCCTCACCCGCCTCGGCATCGTCTCGACCCCAAGCTCGCTTCGGGAAGCGGCGGTCGCCTTCGGCGCCACTCCGTCGCAGATCCTGCGCAAGGTGGAACTGCCCTACGCGATGCCGCAGATCATGGCCGGCCTCACCCAGACGATCATGCTTTCGCTCTCCATGGTCGTCATCGCCGCCCTGGTCGGCGCCAACGGCCTCGGCGTTCCGGTACTGCGGGCGCTGAATACGGTGAATGTCGCCCGCGGCTTCGATTCGGGCCTGTGCATCGTCATCCTGGCGATCATCCTCGACCGCATGTTCCGCACATCGACGGGAGACGGCCAATGACAGCCCAGAAAACCGATTGCGTCGTTTTCGACAATGTCGACATCGTCTTCGGCGATAAGCCGGAACGGGCGCTGGCGATGGTCGACCAGGGCAAGACCCGCGACGAGATCAGTGCCGCGACCGGCATCGTCCTGGGCGTCGCCAATGCGTCGCTCACCATCCACGAGGGCGAAATCCTCGTCCTGATGGGCCTGTCCGGCTCGGGCAAATCAACGCTGCTGCGCGCCGTCAACGGGCTGGCCCCGGTCGTGCGCGGCAATGTCAGCGTCGCCACGTCCTCGGGCCCGGTCGATCCCTACAAGTCGAGCCCCAAAGTGCTGCGCGATCTGCGCATGCACACGGTCTCGATGGTCTTCCAGCAGTTCGGCCTTCTCCCCTGGCGCACGGTCGCTGAAAATGTCGGCTTTGGGCTGGAACTTGCCGGCGTTCCGGATGCCGAGCGTGCCAAGCAGGTCAACGAACAGCTCGAACTGGTCAACCTGACGAAATGGGCGGGCCGCAAGGTGGGCGAACTCTCCGGCGGCATGCAGCAGCGCGTCGGCCTTGCCCGCGCCTTTGCCACCGGTGCGCCGATCCTGCTCATGGACGAGCCCTTCTCGGCGCTCGATCCGCTGATCCGCACCCGCCTGCAGGACGAGCTTCTCGAATTCCAGCGCCGGCTGAAGAAGACTATCCTCTTCGTCAGCCACGATCTCGACGAAGCCTTCCGGATCGGCAATCGCATCGCCATCATGGAGGGCGGGCACATCATCCAATGCGGTACGCCGCAGGAGATCGTCCGGGCGCCGGCCGACCAGTATGTCGCCGATTTCGTGCAGCACCTCAACCCGATCAGCATGCTGACCGCAGGCGACGTGATGCGGGCCGGAGTAAGCACCACGGCAGGCACCACGACTGTCGCTGGCACCGCGCTGTCGACAACGCCGCTCGTCGATATCCTCGATGCTCTGTCGCGTCAGCCGGGCGCCATCGGGGTGGTCGACAACGGCACGATCATCGGCACCATTTCGTCCGATGACGTGATTGCCGGCCTGACACGCCATCGCCGACGCGACGGCTGATAAGCTGAGCCGCAAAATCACCTTTCGTTTAGTGTCGCCGGATGGTATGCCGACGGCTGAGCCGGGTCGCTTTCCCGGCAACTGAACAAGGAGCGGGACGCGTTGGCGGACGAACAGCAGACAGGGAAGACCGACAGGCCGCAGGTGCTGCGTGACACCGACGACGAGGCCCGCCGGCTTGCCCGCACGCTGGTCCGTGGAGCGCGTCACATGGCGCTGGCGGTCCTCGATCCGGAAACCGGTTTCCCCTCCGCCAGCCGAGCCCTCACTGGCACCGACGTCGACGGCGTGCCGGTCATTCTCGTCTCCGGCCTCTCCGGCCATACGAAAGGCCTCATCGCCGACCCACGCTGCTCGCTTCTGGCCGGCGAGCCGGGCAAGGGCGATCCGCTCGCCCATCCTCGGATTACCGTCCAATGTCTCGCCGAGGGCGTCGCCCGCGATACGCCCGAACATGCACGCATACGCCAGCGTTTTCTGGACCGTCATCCCAAGGCGGCATTGTATGCAGATTTCGGTGATTTCCGCTTTTTCCGAATCACGCCACAGGCAGCATCCCTGAATGGAGGATTCGGCCGTGCATACATGCTGACTGGATCTGACCTCGTGATTCCCGAGCCGGGAATCACGGCGGAGTGGCTGGACCTCCAGCAAAATGTAAAAAATATGACCGAGCAGGCTCAGAAATTTGCTGCCCATATCAGCACGGAAAACGGGAAACTCTGGCGCTTCGGAGGCGTCGATCGAGCGGGAATCGACCTTATTGCGGGGGATTTTCAACTCAGGCACGAATTCGAAGATCTTGCAAAGACTCCCGAAGCCGTTCTTGATTATGTTTTTGAGATCACTAAAATACGATAACTGGTTACCTGAAATTTAGGGATATACAATCCCTTTTGCTCCTTGCTAATTTTCACCCATAGGACGATGGGCCGGATTTTGAAGCCGGGGGCCGCTTTGGAATACGAGGGGAATTTAAAACGTATGGATACGATGGCACTATCTGAGCATTCCAACGCGGCCGCGGGCCTGCTGTCGGCCATGGCCAACCCGAAGCGGTTGATGATCCTGTGCTGCCTGGTGAAGGGCGAAGTCGCCGTGGGTGCGCTCGCGTCGCAAGTTGGCCTCAGCCAATCTGCGCTGTCTCAGCACCTCTCCAAGCTGCGGGCTCAGAAGCTGGTGAAAACCCGCCGCGATGCGCAGACCATTTATTACTCCAGCTCGTCCGAGTCGGTTCTCAAGGTCCTTGAAACGCTGGAAGAAATCTACTGTGCTCCGGTGCAGAAGAAATCCGCAGCCGCGTAGGAATGACAGCGCTGACATAGCATAACGCTGACCCGCCTCAGCGGCCGGCATAACGCCGGCGGCTGGGGCATTTCCATGCCCGCCTGCCGACCGGATATGACGCTCCGTATCCGCGCGACCACGCCTAATGCGAGGCCATGCGACGCAGCGTTGCGGTCACTTTCTGCCAATCGTAGGGTTTGGAAAAGAACACGCTGCGATCGGGCAGGTCTTCCTCGCTCAAGCGGACCTGTCCCGAAACGATGATGATCTCGATCGGCGGCCAGCGGTCGCGCACGGCAGCCGCCAGCTTCATGCCATTCATGCTGCCCGGCATGTCGATATCGGTAAAAACGATCCGGATATCCGTGCGCGTTTCCAAGATCGTCACCGCCTCATCGGCGTCGGCTGCCTCGACCGCCTCGAATCCTGCATCCTCCACGAGGTCGATTGCCATCATGCGCAGGATGGGCTCGTCCTCGACAACGAGGACAGCCTGTTTTTTTGGCGGTGCGGATCGTCCCATCCGGTCAGTCTGCCTGTGCTAGCTGAAGGAGCACAGCTGTCATCTCAGCGCTGAACCCCGGTTGATCATAACTAACGAGAACACCGCCGGTTCCGATCAATCCCATGCGAATAAGTTTTGAGCCGAAACCCGTGCGCTCCGGCTGGCGTGGGGGCGGCCCGCCGGTTTCCCGCCAGGAGAGATAGAAGGTCGCGCCGTCTCCCACACCTTCAATGCGCCAGTCGATTGCAACCCTCCCCGTATCGTTCGAGAGCGCCCCGTATTTCACCGCGTTGGTCGTCAACTCGTGCAGCAGCAGGGAAAGCGAAAGCGAGCCCTTCGGCCCGAACCGAACGTTCGGACCCTGCGCGTCGATCCGGTCCCGCATGCCGATCCCGTTCATCGTTCGGTCGACGACGGCATAGACCGAGGCGCTGGTCCAGTTCTGCTCGAACAGGATGTCATGGGCAGTGCTCAGCGCATGCAGCCGCTTCTCGAAAGCCTCCACATGGTCGCGCTCGGTCACCGGCCGGAGCGTCTGGGTAGCGATCGCCTGCACCATCGACAGGGTGTTCTTCAGCCGATGGCTCATTTCCCTGCTGAGCATCTGCTGCTCCAGCTCGGCCTGAACCCGTGACATCGCGATCTGGATGCGGTTGCCGAAGCTGCGGACGAAGGAAATCTCTTCCTCCATCCAGGGGTAAGGCTGGTCGTGATGGATGAAGGCGACGAGCCTGAAGCGCCCGAGTTCGAAGATCGGCACGTTGACGAGCACGCGGATGCCAAGCGCAAGAAGCGCCGGCGCGTGGTCGCGGGTGCGCGGATCGGTGGCGACGTCGGCGATGACAACGGCCTCCCCGCGCTTCAGGTCGTCGACAAAAGACCCGTAGTCTCGGAAATGGTGCAGTCCCGCAAGGCTTTTCACGCCCGGCGCGCACCATTCGGGCGGCACCGACACCGTCTCGTCGGCCGCGTTGACGATGCCGAAACCGGCGCGCGTCGCGTCAAGTGCCCTGGCCATCAGGTCGCCGGCGGCGATCGCCATCGATTCCATGTCGCTGAGGTCGCGCAGCCGATCGCCAAGATCGAGCAGGGCCTGCACGCGGGCAGCCTCCCGCTTGGCGGCGGTCACATCCCGGACGGTGCCGATCATCTTGACCGGCCGGCCTCTCTCATCATGGCGAAAGCTGGCATTGCGGGCGATCCAGCGCACGCCATAGCCCGGCACGCGAATGCGATATTCAACGTCGAGCGGGGCACTCCCCTTCCGTCTGGTCGCATCGTTGGACTGCAGGTCCTTGTCCTGCGCCAGGACCATCTCCTCGACCACTCGAGTGGGATAGGTATCGGCGATAGGCAGGTGGAAAATGCGGCAGAACTCCCGCGACACCCGCATCATCGAGGTCCCGATATCAATTTCGAATGTGCCGACCCTTCCTGCCTCCTGCGCCGCCAGGCTCGCATTGACGCTGGAGCGAATATTGGCGCTGATCGACTTCTGGCGCCGGAACAGGTCATCCTTGCGCTGCGAGATGCGCCGCATTTCGAGGAGCGCGATGACCTGCCGGGCAAGAGCCTGCAGCGCCGCCTTCTGCCCCTCCTCCAGCCCCTGCGGCCTCGGCTCGACATCGATGACGCAGAGCGTGCCGATCACCACCTCGTCGGGCGTGATCAGCGGTGCACCGGCGTAGAAGCGGATATACGGTTCATCGGTAACCAGAGTATTCGCGCGGGTGCGCCGGTCGAGCTGCAGGTCTGGGATGACCAGCACGTCGGAACTTCCGAGCGCATGGGCGCAGACCGACTGCTCGATCGGCGTCTCGCAAGCCTCGAACCCGACGCGCGCCTTGAACCACTGCCGGTCTTTCTCGACCAGGCTGACGAGCGCCACGGGCGTGCCGCAGAGCGTGGAAGCGACAAGCACGATATCGTCGAACTCCGGCTCCGGCTCGGTGTCCATGATATTATAGGCATCGAGCGCTTCCAGCCGCTCAAGATGGATTTGTTCGTTCGGATCGGGATCGGCCAATGAGGGTCTCGGAATTGAAGTTTCAGGCGATATTGGCAGCTTTCGCCAAAAGACCAGAGAGACGCAATCAAATTTCACGACCGGTGGAAACCGCGTTGAAATCTTGAGCCTTTATCGAAATCCGTATCGATTGCCCCACCCAGCAACGCCAGTCCGAATCGATTTCGCTCCAACGCAGGAATTCGCAGCGGCCCTTTGTTCGAAGGCGGTTGACGCCTCCGATCCCCCTGATAATTTGACCATGCAGTCAAAACTTGGTGCAATGACGCCGACCGGGAAATGGCCACCCGAAGAAACCGAATGGCCATGGAGAATGTCATGTCCAACCGCCTGAATACCACGCCCAACGACCTGCGGGCGTTCTGGATGCCATTTACGGCAAACCGCCAGTTCAAGCAGGAACCCCGCCTTTTCGTCGCTGCCAAGGATATGCACTATACGACCCATGACGGCCGCCAGGTGCTCGATGCCACCGCCGGCCTCTGGTGCGTCAATGCCGGCCACTGCCGGCCGAAGATCACCGAAGCGATCCGCGAACAGGCCGGCGAGCTGGATTATGCGCCCGCCTTCCAGCTGGGCCATCCGAAGGCGTTCGAACTCGCCAACCGCCTGGTCGATATCGCGCCCGAGGGCATGAACCACGTTCTCTACACCAATTCCGGCTCGGAATCGGTCGAGACGGCGCTGAAGGTGGCGCTCGCCTACCACCGCGTGAAGGGCAACGGCTCGCGCTTCCGCCTGATCGGCCGCGAGCGCGGTTATCACGGCGTCAATTTCGGCGGCATCTCGGTCGGCGGCATCGTCTCCAACCGAAAGATGTTCGGCACGCTTCTAACCGGCGTCGACCATCTGCCCCACACCCACCTGCCGGGCAAAAACGCCTTCACCAAGGGCGAGCCGGAACATGGCGGCGATCTCGCCACCGAGCTTGAGCGCATCGTCACCCTGCATGACGCCTCGACCGTCGCCGCCGTCATCGTCGAGCCGGTCGCCGGCTCCACCGGCGTGCTGATCCCGCCGAAGGGTTACCTGCAGAAGCTGCGCGAGATCTGCACCAAGCACGGCATCCTGCTGATCTTCGACGAAGTCATCACCGGTTTCGGCCGCCTGGGCGCCCCGTTCGCGGCTCAGTATTTCGACGTCAAGCCGGACATCATCACCACCGCCAAGGGCCTTACCAACGGCGTGATCCCGATGGGTGCGGTGTTCGTCACCTCCGAGATCCACGACGCGTTCATGACCGGCCCGGAGCACATGATCGAGTTCATGCACGGCTATACCTATTCCGGCAACCCGATCGCCTCCGCCGCCGGCCTTGCGACGCTCGAAACCTACAAGGAAGAAGGCCTGTTCGACCGCGCCCGCGACATCGCCCCCTATTGGGAAGCGGGCCTGCATTCGCTCAAAGACCTGCCGAACGTCATCGACATCCGCAACCTCGGCCTGATCGGCGCGATCGAACTCGATCCGATCGCCGGCGAACCCACCAAACGCGCCTTCACCGCTTTCCTCAAGGCCTACGAAAACGGCCTGCTGATCCGCACCACCGGCGACACGATCGCCATGTCCCCGCCACTGATTGTCGAAAAGCACCATATCGACGAGATTTTCGGGAAGTTGCGCGAGATCCTGACGAGCAATATCTGAGGCGAGGTCGAAGCGGACGGAATCTGCCCCTCACCCTAACCCTCTCCCCGCGCGCGGGGCGAGGGGACGTGCCCGTTCCAGGCCGCTGCGATTGGGGCAGACCGGTGCGGCATATCCCTTCTCCCCGTCAGAACGGGGAGAAGGTGGCGGCAGCCGGATGAGGGGCAAGCCTCGATTCGACACCCCTACGAAACAACAGAGGCGGCCCTGCGGCCGCCTCTCCATTTTCACATGAGACCTGGCCTGCTCAGCCCTTGAAAAACGCCAGAAGATCCGCATTGATCACGTCCGCATGCGTGGTCGCCATGCCGTGCGGAAAACCTTCATAGACCTTCAGCGTGCCCTTCTTGAGAAGCTTGACCGCAAGCAGGGCCGAGTCGGCGATCGGGACGATCTGGTCGTCGTCGCCATGCATGACGAGAACCGGCACGTCGATCGCCTTCAGGTCTTCGGTGAAGTCGGTTTCCGAAAAAGCCTTGATGCAATCGTAATGGGCCTTGGTGCCGCCCATCATGCCCTGCCGCCACCAATTGGCGATGACGCCTTCCGAAACGGTCGCGCCCTCACGGTTGAAGCCGTAGAACGGGCCGGCTGGTACGTCGCGGAAGAACTGCGCCCGGTTGGCAGCAAGCGCTGCACGAAAACCGTCGAAGACTTCGAGAGGCAGGCCGCCCGGATTATTGTCCGTCTTCAACATGATCGGCGGCACGGCGCCCATCAGCACGGCCTTGGCCACCCGGCCACCGCCGCCATACTGGGCAACGTAGCGGGCAACTTCGCCGCCGCCGGTCGAATGGCCGACATGGATGGCGTTTTTCAGATCGAGATGGGCTGCAAGCTCGGCGACATCGGCAGCATAAGTGTCCATTTCATTGCCGTTCTCGGTCTGGCTCGAACGGCCGTGGCCACGCCGGTCATGGGCGACGACGCGAAAACCCTGGTGCAGGAAAAACAGCATCTGGGCGTCCCAATCGTCGGCCGAGAGCGGCCAACCGTGATGGAAGACGACCGGCTGGGCGTCCTTCGAACCCCAGTCCTTGTAAAATATCTGCGTGCCGTCCTTGGTGGTGATGAAATTGCTGGTCATGGTTCTCGTGTCCTTTCGAAACTGATTCTTCAATGACTGCGACATGAATGGCGGGCGCGGCAGCAAAAATGGCCGACCAGACATTCATAATACCGTTGCGTGTCGTTCCTTTGAACCGCACCCTTCGGATTATCGCGATCTCCATACTTCGATATTTGTTATCGCGATAAACACATGGGTAGCGGCATTCTGCGATCATGTCTACAAAAATATTTATCGCGATATCGAAATCATGCTATATGTCGCGAAAACTTGGAACAGCACCGGAGCAAGCATGCCCGCCTCCCCCCTTCCGCCGCTCGACGAGCAGCTCTGCTTCTCGCTCTATACGGCCCACATCGCCATCAATCGCGTCTATAAGCCAATGCTCGACGACATGGGCATCACCTATCCGCAATACCTCGTCATGAGCGTGCTCGGCGAACAGGACGGCTCGACGATCGGCACGATCGCGGAAAGGCTGGGCCTGGAATCGAGCACCATCACCCCACCCGTCAAGCGGCTCGAACAGGCCGGACTGCTGGAGCGCCGCCGCAGCAAGACCGACGAGCGCCAGGTGCATGTCTGGTTGACCGACGCCGGCCGCGCCCTGATCGCGAAGAGCACATGCCTCGGCGAAACGTTGATCGAACGGTCCGGCATGACTCCGAAGGAATTCCAGGCCTTCAACCGTCAGGTCCGCACCTTCCTCGGCGCTCTGGAGCGCAACGCCTAGCTTCACCGGGAGTCAAGAAAACCGGCAAACATCTGCAATTTCCGGGCAATCCTTGATGAAAACCACAAAATTCGCGGCCGTTTTGTTATCTTCTTGCGGAAATCTGGCGGAATTCATACAGAATTGGTGGCCGGTCGCCGAAAGCCAAACATGGCTCGGCACGGTATCGACCGCATCGCTTTCCGTCCTTGGCACGACCGCGCCCGGCGCGACATCGAAGACGGAAGGTAGGGGTGCGGCGTTCACCGCGGGGTTGAAGCCCCCATCCAAGGAGACCAAGATGAACCTCAAGATGCTTCTGGGGGCAATGGCACTCGCCTCCCTGACTTTCGCTCCGCTTGCCCAGGCCGACATCGTCATCGGCCTGATCGCCCCGCTCACCGGCCCGGTCGCGGCCTATGGTGACCAGGTCAAGAACGGCGCCGAAACCGCCATTGCGGAAATCAACAAGAAGGGCGGCATTCTCGGCGAAAAGGTCGTCCTGAAGGCGGCCGACGACGCAGCGGAACCCAAGCAGGGCGTTTCCGCCGCCAACCAGCTGGTCGGCGAAGGCATCCGTTTCGTGGTCGGTCCGGTGACGTCAGGCGTCGCCATGCCGGCTTCCGATGCGCTTGCCGAAAACGGCGTGCTGATGGTCACCCCGACCGCGACCACACCGGCCCTCACCACGCGCGGCCTCACCAACGTGTTCCGCACCTGCGGTCGCGACGACCAGCAGGCCGTGGTCGCCGCCAATTACGTCCTGAAGACCTTCAAGGACAAAAAGGTCGCGATCATCAACGACAAGGGCGCCTATGGCAAAGGCCTCGCCGATGCCTTCAAGGCAGCGCTGAACGCCGGCGGTGTCAAGGAAGTGCTCGATGACGCCGTCACTCCGGGCGACAAGGATTTCAGCGCGCTGACGACCCGCCTCAAGTCCCAGAATGTCGACGTGATCTATTTCGGCGGTTACCACCCGGAAGGCGGCCTGCTCGCACGCCAGCTCGCCGATCTCGGCGTCAAAGCGACGATCGTCGGCGGTGACGGCCTGTCGAACAGCGAGTTCTGGAACATCGGCACCAAGGCCGCGGCCGGCACGGTGTTCACCAACGCGTCCGACGCCACCAAGAGCCCGGATTCCAAGGCTGCCGCCGAAGCGCTCGCCGCCCGCAAGATCCCCGCAGAAGCCTTCACGTTGAACGCCTATGCCGCCGTCGAAGTGATCAAGGCCGGCATCGAAAAGGCAAAGAGCGCCGAGGATACGGAAGCGGTGGCCGCGGCCATCAAGTCCGGCGAACCGATCGCCACCGCCATCGGCAAGCTCACCTATGGCAAGACAGGCGACCTCACCTCGCAGAGTTTTTCCCTGTTCAAGTGGGAAGACGGCAAGATCGTCGCCGCCGAGTGACATCTTCAAATCGCATGACCAGCGGGCGCCTTCGGGCGCTCGTTTGTTTTGAGCCTCGTTCTCGGACGCCGGCTGGGCTCACTCGACATGCACCGCCAGCGTCCGCTTCAACGTCTTCAGCACGACGCTCGTCGTGAATTTGCGGATATTCGGGTTCATCTCCATCATCCGGTCCGCCAGCACATCGAAATGCTCGACGGACTGGACGAGGATCACCAGCGTGAAATCGCCCCTGCCCGATGTTCCCCAGGCCTCCTGCACCTCCGGCGTATCCGCCACCCAGCGCAGGAAAGGCGGCATGAGCTCCGGTCGGTCGCGCTCCAGTTCCACCTCGACCAGCATGGAAACCGCCATCCCGACCTTTTTCGGATCGACGATCGAAACGTCCCGCAGGATCACCTTGTCCTCCCGAAGCTTCTGCAGCCGCCGCTGTGCCGAGGACGGCGACAGACCCGCATGCTCGGCCAGCTCGTTCAAGGTGATGGTCGCATCCCGCTGCATGAGCTTGAGGATTTGGCGATCGGCTTTCGTCAGTGCCATGAGAGAATTTCCCGACTTGGAAACAAATTCCGGGAAATACTCCTGATTATAACCACAACTTCAGGAATCCCGCCGGCTTTTCGTTTGGCATCTTAACGCCATGACACAGAACCAGCCACACCCTTCCGTCGACGGTATTCTCGCTGCGTCGAAAAGCATCGACCCCGTCTTTACCAACAGCCCGCTGATCGAGCAGCAGACGGCCAATACGGCTCTCGGCCTTCGCCTCCTTGCGAAGGTGGAGACGCTCAATCCGATCCGTTCCTTCAAGGGACGCGGCACCGACTGGTGGATGCAGAACGAACCGGCCGGCGACCACCCCGTCGTCTCCGCCTCCGCCGGCAATTTCGGCCAGGGGCTCGCCTATGCCGGCCGGGCGCACGGACGCAGGGTGGCGATCTTTTCCGCCACCACCGCCAATCCCGGCAAGATCGAGGCGATGCGCCGCCTCGGCGCCGACGTGCGGCTGGAAGGCAGCGATTTCGACGCCGCCAAAGCCGCCGCGCGTGCCTATGCGCAAGCAAATGGCTGCCCCTTTGTCGAAGACGGCGCACTGCGGAGTATCGCCGAAGGGGCAGGCACGATCGCGCTGGAGATAACCGAGCGCCTCTCCCGGCAAGCCGTCGAACTCGACGCCATCCTGGTGCCGCTCGGCAATGGCGCGCTGCTGACCGGGATCGGCACCTGGATCCGCGCCAAGGCCCCCAACTGCAAGGTCATCGGCGTGGTCGCCGCCAATGCGCCCGCCATGAAACATTCTCATGAAACCGGCCGGCTCATCTCGACGAAAACCGCAGCAACCGCAGCTGATGGCATCGCGGTTCGAGAATGCGTTCCTTACGCATTGGACTGCATGAGAACGACCGTCGACGAGGTCTGGGAAGTAAGCGAAGCCGCCATCCGCGCGGCGCGGGATTTCTGCCGCGTCCATTACGGCCTCGTCGTCGAGGAAGCTGGCGCCGCCGGCATTGCAGGTCTTCTGGAAAACGGCGCCAACCTCAAAGGCCGAACAGTCGCCACCATCCTCTGCGGCGGCAATGTCCGCACCGATATCGCATGACGTCTCGCCTGCATCGATCGCCTCTCCCCGTTTCCTCATGGAACGGCTAGGTTAGGCGACCGATTCAGCGAGGAGCCTGCCATGACCACCCGTCTCGAAACGCTCATCGACCAGGGCACCGGCCGCGAACCCGCCGATATCGTGCTGAGGGGCGGACGCTTCTTCGATCTCGTCACCGGCGAGCTCGTCGCCTCCGACATCGCCATCAGTAGTGACCGCATCGTCGGCACCTGCGGCAACTACACCGGCAAGACCGAGATCGACATTTCCGGCAAAATCGTCGTCCCCGGCTTCATCGACACACATCTGCACATCGAGAGCTCGCTGGTCACCCCACACGAATTCGACCGCTGCGTCCTGCCCTACGGCGTCACGACCGCGATCTGCGATCCCCACGAGATCGCCAACGTGCTCGGCACCGAGGGCATACAATTTTTCCTGGATTCCTCGCTCGAAACGATCATGGACATCCGCGTCCAGCTCTCCTCCTGCGTGCCGGCCACCCATCTGGAGACGGCCGGCGCGGACCTGCCGATCGAAAAGCTGCTGCCCTTCCGCGATCACCCCAAGGTCATCGGCCTTGCCGAATTCATGAATTTCCCAGGCGTCATTTATAAGGACCCGATCTGCCTCGCCAAGCTCGACGCCTTCTACGGCGACCATATCGATGGCCACGCACCGCTGCTGCGCGGCAATGATCTGAACGGGTACCTCTCCGCCGGCATCCGCACCGAGCACGAATGCACCACCGCCGAGGAGGCGCTAGAAAAGATCCGCAAGGGCATGCATATCCTGGTGCGCGAAGGCTCGGTCTCTAAGGATCTCCACGCGCTGATGCCGCTCCTCACCGAGCGGCTGTCACCCTACCTCGCGCTCTGCACCGACGACCGCAATCCGCTCGACATCGCCGAACAGGGCCATCTCGACTACATGATCCGCACCGCGATCGCCCACGGCGTCGAACCGCTCGCCGTCTATCGCGCCGCCTCGATTTCCGCCGCCAAGGCGTTCGGCTTGCGCGACCGCGGCCTCGTCGCACCCGGCTGGCGGGCCGATCTCGTCGTCATCGACAGCCTCGAAAACTGCAAGGCCGAGATGGTCTTCTCCGCCGGCCGCAAGGTCACCGACGAACTTTTCGCCACCCGCAGGCCGGTCGCCCCGGTCGGCCTCGACAGCGTCAAGGCGCGCCCGGTGCAGGCGATGCATTTCGGCGTGCCGGTGACGGAAGGCGAAACGCCGGTCATCGGCGTGATGCCCGGAAAAATCATCACCGAACATCGCCGCTACCGCCTGCCATCGGCGGGCAACCAGACCGGCGTCGATCTCGACCGCGACATCATCAAGGTCGCGGTCATCGAGCGGCATGGCAAGAACGGTAATCATGCCAATGGTTTCGTTCAGGGTTTCGGATTGAAGAAGGGCGCGATCGCCTCGACTGTCGGGCACGACAGCCACAATATCTGCGTCGTCGGCGTCAGCGAGGACGACATGGCAATGGCCGCCAACCGCCTCGGCGAAATCCACGGCGGCTTCGTGGTGGTCGAAGACGGTAAGGTCACCGGCGAGATCGCCCTGCCGATCGCCGGCCTGATGAGCCTCGAGCCCTACGAAGTGGTGCGCGACACCCTCCACCACCTCCGCCAGGCCGCCTACGCGCTCGGAACCACGCTCCAGGAACCCTTCCTCCAGGTCGCTTTCCTGCCGCTGCCCGTCATTCCGCACCTGAAGATTTCCGACAAGGGCATGGTCGATGTCGACAAGTTCGCGCTGATCGGGTGACTTCGAAGGCCACGCGTTGGTGGTAACAACCATTGGCGAATTATTCTGTCCTCAAGAAAATTGGTTGAAAGAGGACCCAATGCCCATCGTCTTCCGTTCTGGCGCCCTGAAATTCTATTTCTATTCCAATGAAGGCGACCCGCGGGAGCCCGTACATATTCACGTCCGGGGCGGTAGCGCAAATGCGAAGATCTGGTTGGAGCCGACCATAGGAGTGGCGGAAAGCGACGGCTTCAACAGCCGTGACCTGTCTGCTATTATCCGGCTCGTCATCGACAATCGTTCTCTGATCAAGCGGGCATAGCATGAGCATTTCGGCAACTGAGGTGAAATTCGACGACGACACCATGTGGGTCTCGCTCAACGACGGCCGCACATTGGGCGTGCCGCTTGCCTGGTTTCCTCGTCTGCTTCTTGCTAAGCCGGCCGATCGCCAAAAATTCGAACTGAGCCCGGGTGGCATTCACTGGGATGATCTCGACGAAGACATCTCCATCGCCGGCCTTCTGGAAGGGCGCGGCGACAGGACGGTGAAACGTCCTGCCGCATAAATCCTGTTAGGATCGTCCATGAGCAAGCTGGAGCAGATCGAGAAAGCCGTTGCCCAACTGGACCGACAAGAGCTGGAAGCATTCTCGCTCTGGTTCGAAGAATTTCAGGCTGAACGCTGGGATCGCCAGATCGAGAAAGACGATGCGGAAAGCGAATTCGATCGTCTCACAGAGGATGCCTTGACCGAATTCCGTGCGGGAAAGACAAGGTCGCTTTGATGCGCGCCGCCTCCCCTCACCTCCGCCGCAACACCATCCCCGCATGATAAAGCACGCCATCGCGAAAATCCCCGTCCGCGGTGAACCCGGTGTCGTCCTTGTAGTCGATATGGTCACCGGTCACCCAGTAGCGGCCCTCATAGGCCTTTTCCCGGGTGCCACGCGCTTCCACATAGCGGCCGTTCGGCAGCAGCTCGTGGCGGATGTGGTTGTCCTCGGTCACCCACATCCCACTGTAGGGATGTTCAGCCATGGTTTTTTCCTGTTCCGTGATGTCGTGTGCAAGCGCCGTAAACGTCGCGATAAAGGTGAAGGCCGCGGCAAAGGCGGCAAACGCGAGCAGAGCTCGGAAACCCGAGTGGGCGCGAAAAAGTCGTTCAGCCATTGAGATATTCCCTCCTGAGCATCCGTTCGCGGCGGTGTCTTTTCGTGCCGCGGGAGCGTTTGAGGAAGCCGCCGGCAAAATCGGCGGCCCAATGGAAGGGGCTTTCAAGTAAGCGCTGAAAATTGCTCATCACCATCTCCATTTGCGTCCGGGCTGGTTCGATCGGACGAGCCGAATATGGTGGAAAGCAGCGGGCGAGCGGTAGACCAGTTCTCCGGCATGATTGCACAATCCTCCGAAGGTGATTTGAAATGGCCGCCAGCGCCACCATATGATGTCCACACCGAACCGCCGGAATGCCGCATCTCATGACATCCGCACCTTCGAACGAGGCCTCAGATGGAAAAGCTAGACCAGATCGCTCGGTTGATTGCACAAAACACCAATGGGGATGGCGCGTTTGAGACAGTGATCCCGCGCCTGTCGGTGATCCGCATGTCGAAGCCGACCGAGCCGCTGCACGCCATCCATCAGCCGGCGGTGTGCATCATCGCGCAAGGGGCAAAGCAGGTCATGCTGGCCGACGAGATCTTTCGCTACAGCCCCCGCCAATATCTGGTCGTCTCGGTCGATATGCCCGTCACCGGCCAGGTCATCGAGGCGACGCAGGAAGAGCCCTATCTCTGCCTGCGCCTCGATCTCGACCTGAAGCTGCTGAGCGAGATGCTGGTGGACATGCCGGCTGCGCCAGGTGTCCCGGCCATGCGCAAAAAATGCATCGGCCTCAGTCATACCACGCCGGAATTCCTGGATGCCGCACTCCGCCTCGCCCAGCTTCTCGATAAGCCCGACGAGATCGCCTATCTCGCACCGCTGATCGAGCGAGAACTGATGTTCCGGCTGCTGCGTGGCGATCAGGCCGAGATGATCCGTCAGATCCTCGCCCCTGAAAACCGGTTGCAGCAGGTCAACCGGGCGATTTCCTGGATCCGCCAGAACTTTTCCGCCCCCTTTTCGATCGAGCAGGTGGCGATCGAAGCACGCATGAGCACGTCCTCTCTGCACCAGCATTTTCGCGAGGTGACGGCGATGAGCCCGCTGCAATACCAGAAGCAACTGCGCCTGCAGGAGGCCCGCCGCCTCATCCTCGGCAAGGCCATGGATGCCGCCACCGCCGCCCACGAGGTCGGTTATGACAGCCCTTCGCAGTTCAGCCGCGAATACCGCCGACTGTTCGGCGCCCCGCCGATCCAGGATATCACCCGGCTCAGAAGCGAACCTGCCCGTTACGCCGAGGCCTGATCTGCCCGATTCCCTCTTCCTGAGAATTATTCAACCAATCGGTTGACAATAAAATCGCATGCGCGCATATTCAACCACATGGTTGAATTAAGCACATATCCGATCGATACGGTCTTTCACGCCCTCAGCGACGGCACGCGCCGCCGCATGCTCCGCGAGTTGGCGCAGGGCGAGCGCACCGTCAGCCAGTTGGCCGAGCCGCACGACATGTCGCTCGCGGCGGCCTCGAAACACATCAAGGTGCTGGAAGGCGCCGGGCTGATCCGCCGCGAAATTCACGGCCGCACCCATCTCTGCCGCCTCGAACCCGGCCCGCTTGCAACCGCCCATGAGTGGCTCACCTTCTATGAGCGCTTCTGGACCAACCGGCTCGATATCCTGGAACGCCTTCTCAGGGAGGAGGACGCTCAAAAGAGCGCCCGGGACGAGGTTGGGAAGAGCCCGCTGAAATCCCCTGCCCCACGGAAATCTGAAACTGCACCTGAAACGGGAGAAGACCAATGAACGACATGACATCGTTGAACAAATATGGCGCTGTGGCCGAACCTTTCGCCTTCAGCATCCAGCGCCGGTTGCCCGGCCCCATCGAACGAATCTGGGACTATCTCACCGACAGCGACCTTCGCCGCCAGTGGCTCGCATCGGGCATCATACCGGCACAGGCGGGCAGTTCCTTCGAACTCACCTGGCGCAACGACGAACTGGCCGGCTCGGCCGAAGGCAGGCCGGAAGGCTTTCCCGCCGAACACAGCATTCAGAGCGAGGTGATCGCCTTCGAGCCACCGCATCGGCTGGTCTTCTCGTGGCCGCCACGCGGCGAGGTCAGCTTTGAACTACAGCCGGCCGGCAGCGAAATCCTGCTCACCGTCACGCATCGGCGGATTTCCGATCGCCGCAACATGGTCATGGTCGGCGCCGGCTGGCACATGCACCTCGACATCCTGGTCGCCCGGGCGACCGGCGCCAAGCCGGAACCGTTCTGGGAAGGATGGAGCCGCCTCAAGGAAGAATACGACCGCCGCATCCCGGCCTGAAGCACGGTCGTCGCCTCCGCCCCATGATCCACGATGCCTCGGGAGACTCGGGGCGGAGGTTTCGCCAACGCTCACCGCCCGCGATCGGGCTATCTCAGGGAGAAAAAAGATGAGCACCCGTTTTACCGGCGGATGCGCCTGCGGCGCACTTCGTTATGAAATCTCCGCCGAACCGGCGGTCATGGTCGATTGCCAGTGCCGCCAGTGCCAGCGCGAAAGCGGCACCGGCCACGCCTCGCACCTCACCTTCCCAAGCGCTGCCGTCAAGGTCGAGGGCAATGCGACCCATTGGGAGGCGACCGGCGACGGCGGAACCGTCAAAAGGCGGGCCTTCTGCCCCACCTGCGGGTCGCCGGTCTACATGACGTTCCCGGCCATGCCGGATTATTTCGTCGTCCGCGCCGGCAGCCTCGACGATCCGAGCCTATACAAGCCGCAATTCGTGACCTGGCATGCCGCAGGCCACGCATGGGACCACCTCGATCCGGCCCTGCCGAAATTCGAGAATATGCCGACGGCTTGAAGGACCGTCACACCCGCGCGCAGAACACGTCAAGGGCGTCGAGCTGCACCACGCCCTTCTCAAGCCGCGATACGAAGCCCGGCAGGTTGACCGGCAGGATTTCGCTCAGCCGTTTCGGCAGGGTGAAATCCTGGGCCTTGCGGGTCAGGTTGAAGACGAACAGCAGCTTTTCGCCGCCTTTCTCGCGCACGAAGGCGAGCAGGTCCTGATTGGTATCGAGGAAGGTCATGTCGCCGTCGACAAGCGGCGGATGCGCCTTGCGAAAGGCAAGTGCCGCCCGGTAATGGTGCAGCACCGAATCCGAAAGCGCTTCCTGCGCGTCAACCGCTCGGGCCGCATGTTCGCCCGGAACCGGCAGCCAGGTTTTCGAACCCGTGGTGAAGCCCGCATGCGGTTCGCTCGCCTCCCAGACCATCGGCGTACGGCATCCGTCGCGCCCCTTGAAGGCCGGCCAGAAGCGGATGCCGTAGGGATCGCGCAGATCCTCGAAGGAAAGCTCCGCCTCGGTCAGCCCCAATTCTTCGCCCTGATAGAGGCAGATCGAGCCGCGCAGAACCGAGATCAGTGTGATCGACAATTTGGCGACCCGGTCCTGTTCTTCCGGAGCCTCGATGAAGCGGGTCACATGCCGCACCACGTCGTGGTTGGAAAAGGCCCAGCACACCCAGCCGTTGGTCACTGTGTCCTGCACGGTCGTCATTACCTTGCGGATATAGGCCGCGTTGAAGGCCGGGCCGAGCAGGTCGAACGTATAGCACATATGCAGCTTGTCGTTGCCGCTGGTGTAGATCGCAAGCGTCGTCAGCGAGCGCGGGCCGTCGCCGACCTCGCCGACCGTCGCGCGCCCCTCATAGGTGTCGAGCAGCGCCCGAAGCCGCTTCAGGAAGTCGATATTCTCCGGCTGGCTCTTGTCGTAGAGGTGGTTCTGCATCGAATAGGGGTTGGTATCGGTCTCCATGCCGGCACCGTCCGTGTCGTAGACCATCGGCGGGTTGTTGCGCAGCTGCTTGTCGTGGAAATAGTAGTTGACCGTATCGAGCCGGAACCCGTGCACCCCGCGGTCGAGCCAGAAACGCACCGTGTCCAGCATGGCGCTCTGGACATCGGGATTGTGGAAATTGAGGTCCGGCTGGGCGATCAGGAAGTTGTGCATGTAATATTGCTTGCGCACGCCGTCCCATTCCCATCCCGGCCCGCCGAAGATCGACAGCCAGTTGTTGGGCGCCGTGCCGTCCGGCTTCGGATCGGCCCAGACATACCAGTCCGCCTTCGGATTGGTACGGCTTGAGCGGCTTTCGACGAACCACGGATGCCGGTCGGAGGTGTGGGAAATCACCTGGTCGATGATCACCTTCAGCCTCAGGCGTTCGGCTTCCGCCATCATCTCGTCGAAATCGGCAAGCGCGCCGAACATCGGATCGACATTGCGGTAATCCGAGACGTCGTAGCCCATATCGGCCATCGGCGAAGTGAAGAAGGGCGAAAGCCAGATTGCGTCGACGCCGAGCGAGGCGACATGCGGCAGGCGGGCGGTGATACCCTTGATATCGCCAATCCCGTCACCGGTCGTGTCCTGAAAGGAGCGCGGATAGATCTGGTAGATCACCGCGCCGCGCCACCAGTTTGCATCGACCGCCTTCACCGCCTGTGTCGCCATCGTCCGACTCTCCTTCCTCAAATGTTCCAGCCCAACCTAGTGCCCCCCGTTCAAAAGACAACGCATAAGCAAGGCTCTGCGAAGTTCCGGATCCACTCTCTTGCCACGGCTGAAACTTCGGCCTATGCGAGTTTCAAAATACGGGAGGAATGCAATTGGGCGGACGGCTTCTTTCGATCGGCGAATGCATGGTGGAGCTGTCGCAGGCGGGCGAAGGCCTGCTGCGCAAAGGCTTTGCCGGCGACACCTTCAACACCGCCTGGTACGCGCGCGCCTGCCTGCCCGCCGAATGGTCGGTGGACTATTTCACCGCCGTCGGCGACGATCCCCTATCGACCGAAATGCTGTCGATGATGCGGGATGCCGGCATCGGCACCGGCTTCATCCGCCGCATCGAAGGCAAGACGCCCGGCCTCTACCTGATCACGCTGAAGAACGGCGAACGCACCTTCAGCTACTGGCGCGACACCGCCGCCGCAAAGAAACTCGCCGACGATGCCGACCATCTGCGCAGTGCTGTCGAGGCTGCCGACATCCTCTATTTCTCCGGCATCACGCTGGGCATCCTCAGCCCCGAAGCGGTCGAGACGCTGCTGTCGGAACTGCGCCGCGCCAAGGCTTCCGGCAAGATGGTCGCCTTCGACCCGAACATCCGCCCCCGCCTCTGGCCGAACAGGGATTATATGCTGAGGACGATCGAGGCAGGCGCCCGCGCGGCCTCGCTGGTCCTGCCGAGCTTCGACGACGAGACCACCCATTTCGGCGACGCGACGGTGGCCGACACCATCGCCCGCTACCATGCGCTCGGCGTCGGAGACGTCGTGGTCAAGAACGGCGCGGATGGCGCAACGCTGAGCTTCGGCGGCACCGCTCCCGTCCACGTCCCTTCGGTCAGGACCGCTGAGCTCGTCGACACCACCAGCGCCGGCGACAGTTTTAACGGCGCCTTCCTCTCCC